>JAGHAK010000022.1 GCA_021161565.1 Elusimicrobiota bacterium
CCTTGCGGCGAATAGAATCATTGTCGTTTCAAACGCCGTGAAAAAAATTTTAATAGAAGACGGAATTCCAGAAGGGAAAATTGATGTGGTTTATTCTGGAATTGATTTAGCAGATTTTGTAAATCTTGATGGAGGATATCTCAGAAAAGAATTTAATATAAGGAAAGATGAATTCATTATTGGCAATATAGCAGCACTCACGGAACAGAAAGACCATGAGACGCTTTTAAGAGGGGTTTACCTTCTGGATATTGATTTTAAACTTTTTATTGTTGGGGAAGGGCATTTGAGAAAAAAACTTGAGAGGTTATCTGAAAAACTTAAAATTAAAGATAGAGTGATTTTTACAGGATTCAGAAAAGATGCAAGAAATTTTTTAAAGATTTTTGATTTGTTTGTTTTAACTTCAAAATGGGAAGCTCTTGGCACTTCCATTCTTGACGCAATGGCAACAGGAGTTGCTGTTGTTGCAACGAATGTTGGGGGCATTTCCGAGATGATTGAAGATGGAATTAATGGATTTCTTGTTCCGCCGCGGAATCCCCGGAAGATGTCCGAAAAAATAAGAGCGCTTGTAAAAGATACGGCGTTAAGGAAAAAATTCTCTAAAAATGGCAGAAGAAAAGTAATGGAATTCACCGTGGAGAAAATGGTTTCAAAAACTTATGAGGCCTACAAAAAGTTACTAAATGAAAAAAATTCTTGTAATCCAGATTAAGCAAATAGGGGACTGCCTGCTCACGGAACCGGTTTTTGAAGGGATAAAGAGAACTTTTCCTGAAAGCGAAACATATTTTGTCGTTTCGTCCTCGGCTGCGGATATTTTTAGAGGCAATCCCTTTATCGACGAGGTCATCCCGTATGATTTCAAATCCCCTGTCAGAATGTTTCTGAAATTTTTCGGAAGAAAGTTCGACATTGTTTTCGATTTTCTCGGCAATCCCAGAAGCAAAATTCTGACTTTTTTCCTGAAATCCTCTCTTAAAATCGGGTTTGACAGGTCTGGGGGGTTTCTGATTTACGATAAAAAAGTGACTCCTCCTTCGGAAGTAGAATATGTGGTTGCCACTAAAATGAGGTTTCTCGAGGCAGTGGGGATTCCGGGGGTGCCGAGATGTCCGAGAATTTATCTGAAGGACGAAGAAAAGAAACAATTTGAAAAATTTTTTGCCGGAGGCAGACGGGTTGTCGCAATTTCGTCCACAAGCCGCCGTCCTGCCCGCAGATGGCTTAAGGAAAACTTTGCCGCGCTCTGCGACAGTTTGATAAGAAGAGGTTTCAGAATAGTTTTTCTCTGGGGCCCCGGCGAAAGGGAATATGTCGGGAATATAGTTAAAATGATGCGTGAAAAGCCGGAAGTTTCGCCCGAGTTGAATTTGCGGCAACTCGCGGCTTTTTTGAGTTCCTGCAATTTGCTGATTACGAACTGCAACGGCACACGTCATATAGCCGCGGCGGTAGGAACCCCGACTCTGACCATTCACGGACCCACGCATTGGAAAGCGTGGAAGCCTCCAGGCGAAGAACACAGGGTTTTATATTCGGATGTGAACTGTATTTTCTGCGAAAAAAAAGAGTGCGGGTCTATGAGATGTATGAAGGAACTGAAGCCCGAAGCCGTTTTGGATGCGGCATCTGAAATGCTGAACAGGGGTTAGCGGACAGAGAACGGGAGGGGGGATTTATGGATAGAAAAGATAAAAAATTCGGTGAACTGGTGAGTGAACTTTCTCAGATTAACATCAGGCTCTGGCATGTTGAAGACGAGGCTCGTTCTTCCGATGATGCGGTTGTGGCAAGAGCGAAAAGGGAAATAGACAGGCTGAATCAGAAAAGAAATGACTTGATTGAACAAATTGACGAAGCCGCCGCCGCGTTGCGGCGCATGACAGATAAAAAATGAAAGATGAAAAGATTGCGAAGATATGGAGAATTATATGGAAACCGGTATGAAATTTTTAATTTTTAATCTTTCATTTTTAATTCCGACGAGCGTAGCGAGGAGGATGGAAAATGGCTGAAACAATCGGCTCCCTTGTGGATAAAATTTCGATTTTTGAATTGAAAATTTACCATATGAAACAGCAGTTAGAAAGAAAAGACGCTTCTCGGGAACACATAGAAAAATGCCGCGGTCAACTCGAAATTCTGATTGAACAGCGGAAAGATCTTGTCGATGAACTCAGTCAACTTTTCTCGGATATTAAAGAAGGCAGAAAAGGAATAAAAATATACAGACAGTTCAAAATGTACAATGACCCAATTTACAAAGTAAAGGATTGAGAAATTTTGTTGTTTTTAAAAAGAGCCAGTATTCCCAGAAGGATCCAGAAAAGGGCTGAACATTCACCGTCAGTAAGATAATTTTGGAAAAAACTTGCTACAAAAACAGAAATTATAGCACACATACATCCATAATATAATTTATTTTTCACAGGTTTTCTAAAATAGAGAAGAAAAATTTTTATAAGAAGAAAAGCAAAACCTAAAAAAGCAACAATACCACCACCTACAAGAAACGTCAAATAAATTGAATGAGGATGGCAACTTGCTGCTCCTTTAGGAGGAAGGATATTTCCTCTATATTTTTTTGAATTAAAGTTTTTTGTGTATAAACCTGCCCCAATTCCTATAAGAATATTATTTTTAAGCATTTTAGTTGATATTATCCAGATTTTTTTTCTTGTCTTTATC
>JAGHAK010000081.1 GCA_021161565.1 Elusimicrobiota bacterium
ATTCCCCCTTGCCGCATCCTTCTTTCGTTCCCGTGAGGCCGAGATCATCGCGCAAAACATCGAGAAGCCGCTTCATTGGTTCGACATCAACTTCGACTTTTTTTCCGTTTAACTTAAATTTTATCAGCATACAAGTTTCTCCGGTATAATTGGCAGGCTTTTTATCCTTTTTCCTGTAGCGTTATAAATCGCGTTTGCCACAGCCGGGGCGGCGCAGATGAGAGGCGGTTCGCCGAGACCTTTCGCCCCGAAAGGACCACCCTTGTATTTTTCCTCGACGATTATCGGTTTTATCGGCGGGGCGTCCACTGCCGTGGGGACTATGTATCCCGTGAAATTCGGATTAAGAATTTTCCCGTTTTCAAGCACAAGATTTTCACAAGTTCCGTAACCTATTCCTTGAAGACCTCCGCCCTGAATCTGTCCTTCCGCAAGTTTCGGATTTATTGCCTTTCCTATGTCATGCGCGCTTACAAAATTCAGAATCGAAACTTCACCCGTTTCAACATCCACCTCGACCTCCGCAACCATTGTTGAGTATGTGTATGTGAAATACGCGTCTCCCTGACCGTTTTTCTCGTTATAGGTTGTTCCTTCAACCCTGAACCATCCTGCCGCCGTCAGATGAATCCTGTCAGCCCAAGCACGCGCAATAGCATTCGCGTAAGACACCTTTTTCCCGCCAATATGATAAAACCCGTCTTTTGCGATTACCCTGCCTTTTGCTTTCAACATTTTTCTGACTGTGTCATCTATCCTTTTTCTTATGCTTTTGCAAGCGTTCAAAATCGAATTGCCGCTCATCACCGTCGTGCGCGAAGCGACAGTCGGACCGCTGTCAGGCACGCGCGAGGTATCCGTCGCCATAAGATCCACCATTTCGTAAGGCGCCCCCAGCGCTTCGGCGGCAATCTGTGAAAGAACAGTTCTTGCGCCCTGACCCATTTCGGTGTTTCCTACAGCCACAAGCACGCTCCCATCGGGTTCGACCTGAACAAAACTTCCGCTTTTGGCGAGGTGTTTCCCGCCGGCTCCCAGGCCCACGCCGTAAATGGAAGTCGCCATTCCTATCCCGTATCTTCTGCTTCCGCTTTTGGAAGAAGGATGTTTCCATTTTCTATTCCACCCGGCCGATTTGACGGCGAGATTTATTGTTTTATCAAGCCCTATGCTTCCGGTTATTTTATGCCCAGTTTCTGTTCTGCCGCCTTTTTTTATCGCGTTTATTCTTCTGATTTCAAGCGGGTTCATTCCGAGCTTTTCCGCGAGTATATCGATAAGAGATTCGTTAGCGAAAGCAATCTGCGGCTGTCCGAAACCTCTGTATGCCCCGCAGGGCACTTTGTTTGTCGCAACCGCGTATGTCTCTATATAAACATTTGGGATTTCGTACGGACCTGCGGCATGGACGGTGCCTCGCCACAGGACAATCGGACTTAAAGTCGAAAACGCGCCTCCATCGAGAATGTATTTGACTTCGCAGGAAACGATTTTCCCGTTTTTCTTTGCGCCGTACTTTATTTTCGCCCATCCGGGATGTCTCTTCGACATCGCCTGAAAATCCTCTTCCCTTGTGTAAATCAGTTTTACGGGTTTCCCCGTTTTCGCCGCGAGAACAGCGGCATGCCCCGCGACAATCGAGGGGACATCCTCTTTCCCCCCAAATGCCCCACCCGTCGTCTGCTGGACGATTTTGACCTTGTTGTAAGGAACTCCGAGAATTTTTTTCACGGCGTCCTGCACATAAAAAGGGCACTGCATTGAGCCGTAAACATTCACTCCGCCATCCGGCTGGGGAACAGCCACCATCGACTGCGTTTCGAGATAGGCGTGAACCTGATAGTTCGTCGTAAAAACATCCTCGACTTCGACATCGGGCTTCGCCGACTTTGTGTTTCCCTTTTTGACAATGAATTTTTTGAAAATATTGTCTCTGCCGTAGATTTTCGGCGCGGTCTTTTTCATTGCGTCCAGAGGGTCAAAGACGGTCCGAAGTTCTCTGTACTTTATCTTAACAAGCCGAACCGCCTTTCTCGCTGTGTTTATATCTCTTGCCACAACAAGCCCGATTGGCTGGCCCTGAAATTTAGCCTCTTTTTCAGCAAGAAAAGGATAGTCCATAAAAACAAGCGGAACGACATTTTCTCCGGGGATATCCTTTGCGTAGTATATCCCCACGACGCCCATAACTTCCCGCGCTTTCGCATCATCAATGCCGAGAATTTTTATGTGCGGTTTTGGCGAGCGGATTGTCGCGGCAAAAAGCATTTCCGGAAACTTGAGGTCTGCTGTAAAAAGAGCCGCGCCCGTCGCCTTTGAGGCAGCATCCTTTCTGACAAATGATTTTCCAACCGAATCCATACCGTTACTTTTTACAAAATTTTCACCGTTTATGTCAAACGGATTTTCTGACCTTGGCAGTATAAATTTTTTCGAGGTTTTCTGCCATTTTCCCCAGAGAAAAAAGGTCTTCCGCTCTCTTGCGCGCTTTTGCGGCAAGCGCTTTTTTCTCGCTTTCGGCCGATTGCGCGAATTTGAGTATTTTTTCCGCAAGCATTTGCGGATTTTCTTTTTCAACGACAAAGCCCGCGTCGCCTATGATATATTCGGCGTCGCCGACATCCGTTGAAACGCATGGAACCCCGCAACTCATCGCTTCAGTGAGGACATTTGGAAATCCCTCGCTCTTTGAAGACAGAACGAACAAATCAAGCGATTGGTAAAATTCTTCCATCCTGTTTATATGTCCCAGCAGGAACACGGAATCTCCGACGTCCTCCTTTCTGATTTTTCCAGTGATAACTCCGTTGTCGGCAGTCATTCCGCTTCCGCAGAGAGCGAGAAAAATATTTTCTTTTTTTCTCGCAATCGATAGTGCTTTGAAAAGAGTGTCGAAATCCTTCATCGGGTCGAATCTCGAAGCCATCCCTATCAGAAAAACATCGGTTGGGATATTCAGGTTTTTGCGAAGCGCGATTTTTTTGCCGGGAGCGGGTTTAAAAAATTTCGTGTCGACGCCGTTTCTGACAACTGCGGCGTTTTTCCCCGAAAAACCGATTTTCAGATGGTATTCCATCCCCGCGCGCGAATTGTAAAGGATACTGCGGGGAATAGCAGAAAAAAGAATATTCGTTTTGAGGGCAAACCTGCTTGCAATGCCGTATCTTCCGATGTCGAGATCGGAACAGCGAATAAACCAGATTATTTTCTTCCATAAAACAAACGACAACACCATTCCCGCGATATTGGCGTGATACATCCAGGAATGAATCAAATCGGGATTTTCCACAGCGGCGCAAAACAATATTCCGAAAAAAGAAAACAATGCCTTAATCGGATTTCTCATATCAAAATTTCTGACAGGAATTCCGAGAGATTTTATTTTTTCACCCACAGCGCCGCCTTTTGAAAGAGAAACGACGGACGGTTCGAATTTTTTTCTGTCAAGGAATTTGAGAAACTGCCACAGGGCTATTTGAGCCCCCCCTGGTGTAAGGTCCGAAATCAGATAGAGAATTTTCATTTTTTTCACACTTGAAGTTTAACAAATGAGAGTTTTGTTTTCAAATTTTTGCTATAATTACTATTGATATTGAGGGCAGGAAATAGTTTACCCGCCTTCGCAGAGCCCACTTCGCCGTAGTAGCCTACATCTACGAAGGCTGAAAAGCCACCCCGATTCATCGGGGTGGATGAATGCGAAAAGGGTAAAAG
>JAGHAK010000154.1 GCA_021161565.1 Elusimicrobiota bacterium
ATCCTTTGCCCCGAAGAAAAATAGAGGGAAATATAATAGTGAAATCACTCAATCGGTAGTGACCACACTTTTGGCAAAATGCTTATATTACAAGGATCTTTTTTGAATTTTGGCGAACTTGGGCTAAGGGATAATTTTCCAAAACTGCGGGAATCGCTCCCGAGTGGTCCTGCTCTGCGTGATTGGCGACAACATAATCGATTTTTTCGATTTTCAGTTCTTTCAACCCCGAGAGCAGCTCATCCGTCATCGTTGGATCCACACTGTCAATCAGTGCGGTTTTGCCGTTTCCCCTGACGATATAAGCGTTGTAGGTCGTTCCGTCGGGCAAAGGGATCAGCTCGTCGAAAAGCCGCCTGTCCCAGTCAATCGCGCTCAGCGAAAACACGCCGGCTTTTAATTTTCTAATTACCATGCCGCCTCCAATTCATTTATTTTATTCATCTTTCCCCCAGCGCCATTTTAGTTTGCCATCTGTTTTGTTCTTGAAAATGACGACAAAAAGCGCGGATAAAACCACGACATCCGGTCCAAACCGCAGCCAGTCCTTCAAAGTAGGTTTTATCCCGTTCATAAAATGAACGTGAATGTTCAAGTAAAAAGAAATCAGAATCAAAGCGCACAAACACAAAGTCGCAACCCACCCCTGCCAGGAAACAGGCTGCAATCCCCAACCGTATTTCTTCGGTTTAAACCAATGTGCGCTCATTTTTACCCCTTCTATCCGTTTTTATCCTTATACATTCTCTTGTCCGCATTTGAAAGAAGAAGTTTGAGCCCGGCTCTGCCCAGCGGCGAATGCACCGCGTAGCCAACACTCGTTTCAATTTTAACAAAAATCCCTTCTCCCACATTTATTTTCAATTTCGCAATCTCGCAGGAAAACCTGTTCAGAAATTGTACGGCGCCGGCTTCGTTCTGGCCGTATAGAAAGAGGACAAACTCGTCGCCGCCGAAGCGTGCGGCTATGTCGGAAGATCGCAGACGTTTTTTTAGCAAATTCCCGAATTTTTTTAAAGCCGCGTCTCCTGCGCGATGCCCGTAAGTGTCGTTGAGATTTTTGAATTTGTTAAGGTCGAACATCAGAACGGCCGCCGGTTTGCCTTCTCTTTTTGCGACATTCAGCATAAACTGCGCGTTCTCGAAAAAGTATTTCCTGTTTTTCAGGCCAGTCAGGGAATCCGTCACCGCTTCCTCGTTCATCTTTTCCTTTTCGTGTTTTATTCCGACAAACGAATTTATCATCGTTCTTTTGAAAGAACCCGCGGGATAAAATTTTCCCGCGCCGTCCGTGACGCGTTTCAGATGAATGTCGTATTCTTCCTTCGGGTTAAAAACTTTTCTGTCAAGGATTATATCGTGCGTGTAGAACAGTTTCTGCATTGGCGACATTAGAGCGTTAAACTCGATATTCACGGTATTGTCCAGCGCTTCCTCAGTATCAATGGTTTCTTTTTTCATCCTGAATTTCAGTTCCTCGGCCGTACGGAGAATTTTATTCAAACTCGCGATATTTTTTTTCAGTTCTTCCGGCGTCAGAATATCCAGTCCGTATCCCCTGTCCTCAAGATATCTCCAGTAAATTAGATGTTTTTCCTCGTCTTTCTCAAGACAGCGCCACATTTTCCTGAGATATGGAGGATAAATTTTTTTCCCACCAAACCCGCTATAGACGCAAATAAGGCATTCGTCTATAATCCTGTAAAGACGTATCAATTTCCGGATGCCTTTAACTTTTTTCTTCATCTATCCCCCCCCCGACCTGCTCTTCGCAGAGCGGGGACATTTTCCGCAAGGGGACACCGACAATCGGCGAAACCGTTCTGATTTCGCTGCTGGCAAACGTAACAGAGGTCAGAATCGTATCGTCCCGGATGTTTTTTTCCACATCTTCCGGAGAAACTCTGCCGCATTTATCCACCCCGATGCGCGGGTCTTCAACCCCTTCCTTTTCGAGAGTCGTGGCCGCGTGGAAAACGGAGTAATGCTCGATTGCGGAAATTACAATGTGTTTCCCTTTTTTTCTTCTTCCACAAATCATACAACCTCCCGTGAGTTCGCTAATCAACCCTGCCGCGACTTTTTATATCACTACCAATTTTCGCAGAGCAGTTCGTAATACGCCTTCGGATGCGCGCAGGCGGGACACTCATCGGGCGGCTCAGGTCCTTCGTGGATATATCCGCAGTTCGAGCATCTCCATTTTACAGTTTTTTCCCTCTTGAAAACCCTGCCTTTCTCTATGTTTTCCGCCAACGCGAGATACCTTTTCTCGTGCTGTTTCTCGGCAACGGCAATCGACCTCATAACTGCGGCAACTTCTGGAAAACCTTCCTCATCTGCGATTTTCGCAAATTCTGGATACATTTTTGTCCATTCATAATTTTCTCCCGCAGCCGAACCCCTGAGATTTTCAAGAGTGCTCCCTATAATACCGGCTGGAAAACCCGCGGTAATTTCCACTTCTCCACCTTCAAGAAATTTGAAAAGGCGTTTTGCGTGTTCCTTTTCGTTGTCCGCCGTCTCGGAAAAAATGTTGAAAATCTGGACAAACCCCTCTTTCTTCGCCTTCGATGCGAAAAACGTGTAGCGATTCCTCGCCTGTGATTCTCCGGCAAAAGCAGCCAGTAAGTTCTTTTCCGTTTTCGTTCCCTTCAAAATTTTCATTTTACCCCCAAATTACTTTAACCTTTCCACAAACCGTGGACGCTGCAGTACTCCCGCGCGACAATATCTCCGGAAATTTTTCCAAATGACTCCTCCGGTAAATCGCAGGAAGAAAGAAATTTACGAAAAATTTTATCCCCCGACGCTATTTCTATCCATTCAATATAATGCTTCTCCTCCATAGGGTGCGGAATAGAACCCACTTTTACTTTGATTTCTCCTTCACTTTTCTCGACAACAGGAACGTGTTTTTCTTTCCCTTCGTCCCGCGATTTCTCATTCAAAAGCGCCATCGGCTGACCGCAGCAAACAAGTTCTCCCTTTCCCGGATGAAGAATCTCGACAATATTCCCGCAGATTTCACATCTGTAAATTTGCAATTTTTCTGTCATTCTCCCACCTTAATTCTCCGGCGAGAACCGCTCTTTTCCCACTCCGCAAACAGGACAAACCCAGTCGTTCGGCAAATCCTTAAAAGATGTGCCGGGTTCTATCCCCGAATCGGGGTCGCCTTTTTCCGGGTCGTAAACATAACCGCAGACATCACAGACATACTTTTTCACGCCTTCCTCCTTTTTCTCTTCTTTTGCCGCAGAGTAAGTCGGAGCCGTCTTCGGCGATTTTCCGTTTTTGACTTCGTGGTAAAACGCATAAGTCATCGGTTTGCCTTTTTTCAGATTCTCAACTTTTCCAGAAGTTCTTCGGATATTTTCTCGGCGACGACCATTTCCTTTGCTCCCGCGCTCAAAATCAAAACAGGATTTTTCCCCGGTGGCGCCGCGCTGTAACGGAGTATTATCGAAGATGCGATTTTTTTGTCTTCTTCAGACGGTGTTTTCATAATAACGCCCGTTGCCGTGGGAACTCCGTCTGATGCAACCAGAATATAGCGCTGGGCGAAACGGGAAAAAATTTCGTTTTCCTTTTTGTTGCGACCGACGACAAAACGGGCGCCACCCGGAAGGCGGAAATGCCGCCCTCTCGTAAGAAGCGGTATATTCTTCATATTGAATTCTCCGTGATTTATTGCATCCTTTGCCCTGCGCGAAAAAACAGGATCGGTCAGAAGACAGCCGCTACCGCCGCAGGCATAATCCCTTAAACCGAATTTCAGAGCCATTTCCAACTGCGGTTTGCGGCTTCTTCCTTTGATTGAAAGAAGTTTTTCCCTGTCAACCCAGCCATTTTTTTCCGCTATTGTCGGCTCGAGAAGTTTTGCCGAAAGAGGTCTCAAAACAATCCCCTCGACTCCCGCTTCCCTGTCAATCAACTTCATCGTTTCAAAATGCTGCGATTTCGGTCTCTGTCCGAGAACTTCGCCTGTAATAAGAAAAGACGCGCCAATTTTTTCCATAAATTCCTTCGCTTTTTTAAAAAGCAAAATCCTGCAGTCCACGCAGGGATTTACGCCTTTCCCCCAGCCGTGTTTCGGGTTCTTAACGATTTCAAGATATTCATCTTTTATTGACACAAGTTTTTCCGGGATATTCAGCTGCTTTGCCATCGCCACCGACTGCTCGCAGCCAGCGTCTCCGGGGGTGCACCGGCAAAACGGAGAAATAGCGCTAAAAGCATAAACTTCGATTCCCATATCAATGACAACTTTGCCGGCAAGGGCGGAATCAAGCCCGCCTGAAAGAAGAAGAACCGCTTTTATCATCGAATAATTCGAACTTCGTTCGCAATTCAAACATAACTTTTTCACCCGTCTACCGTATCCCTTCTGCCTTTGCAACTAAGTTTTTCATTGAGTTTTATCAGCATACTTCCCTTATCCATCCGCCGCCAGAGACGATGTCACCATCATAAAAAACAGCAGCCTGTCCCGGAGTTATCGCTCTCTGCGGTTTTAAAAAAGAGACCTTCACCCTCCGGTCAGAAATAGGCAAAACCTCTGCAGGGCTTTCTCTGTGCCTGTATCTTATCCTCACATTGAACTTCTGTTTATCCTGCAGCATTTTTCTGTCAATCCAGTTTACCTTTTCCACAATCATCTCTTTACTGAAAAGTTTATCCCCGCAGCCGATGACAACTTTATTTTCTTTCTCTTTTATCTTAATAACATAAACCGGTTTTTTGTGCGCTCCAAGACCTTTTCTCTGACCAATTGTATAAAAAGGAATTCCCCGATGAAAACCTAAAACTGCGCCGTTTTCATCAACGATTTCGCCTTTTGAAAAACTTATCTTTCTGCTTTCAAGAAAATCCCTGTAATCACTGTCTATAAAACAGATCTCCTGACTTTCATCCTTGTTGTGAACTCTCAAACCGAGTTTCTTTGCTTTTCTCCTAACATCGACTTTTTCCATATCACAGAGGGGAAAAACAATCCTTTTAAGTTGTGCCTGCGAAAGAGAAAAAAGAAAATACGACTGATCCTTTTTTCTGTCCCTTGCTTTTTTGAGTATGTATCTTTTTTTCTCCTCATCAAATTCAATACAGGCATAATGACCGGTTGCTATTGCATCAATTCCGAGAGATTTTGCTTTTTCAAGCAGAAGACCGAATTTTATCTTCTCATTACACAAAATACAGGGATTTGGAGTTCTGCCATGCTGGTATTCTGCGCAAAAATAATCGATAATTTCTTTCTCAAACTTTTTTTTACAGTTTATCACATAAAAAGGAATTCCAAGGTAGTCCGAAACTTTTCTGGTGTCTTCTATTCCTCTTTCACCACAGCAGCTTGAATTCGAAAGATTTGGGAGCTTCATGCTCACACCAACAACATCGAAACCTTTTTCAATAAGAACAGCAGAAGCAACAGAAGAATCCACTCCACCGCTCATTGCCACGAGAATCTTTTTCATCTGATAAAGGTAAAAAAATAGCCTGAAGCGAATGTATAAAAAAAAACTTCAATCACTTTTTTGGTCTTTTCTCTTTTTATAATCCTCAATTGCCGACCTGAGAGCTTCTTCCGCAAGCATTGAACAGTGCATTTTTATCGGCGGAAGACCGTCCAGGGCTTCGGCAACAGCCTTGTTTGATATTTTAAGAGCTTCGTCGATTGTTTTTCCCTTTACAAGTTTGGTCATCATTGAAGAAGTGGCTATAGCGGCTCCACAACCGAAAGTCTTGAATTTCGCATCCACAATAACATTGTCTTTGACTTTTATGTATAACTGCATTATGTCCCCGCAATTATGAAGGCAGGCAGAATCGGTGGTATACGAATGCGAATTACTAACCTCAAGATTATAAACTTTTCCTTTGAATTCCTTGACCCCGACTGATTTAATCTGTGTATAAAAAAATTGCTCATCATACCACGCCTTAAGACTTTTTTTCTTTTTCTGCGGAAATTCCAAATTCACCCCGACAATTTTACCCAACTTTTTTAAAGACGGGATACTTTTGACATATAGATGATAATTTTCTCTATGTATGCCTTTCTTCGCTACAGTAAGAAAACTGAAAACTATATGTTGCCTCATAAGCAAAATTTTAAGCTGATGCGCAAGTTTTTTTGATATTGTGCAGAACTTCGCAGTCCTCCTATTGAAACAACCATCCCCTTTCCATAGAGTTTCAATAATAAACCTCTGCTTTTCGGGGGGAAGAAACAACATAAAATCAGGAAGGTGCTTGTTTAATGCCCCTTTGCCAAAATATCTTTCAAAAAATCTAGCCAGCCGTGCGCTATAAAAAACTACATTTATCGAATTTCTTTTCTCATACATCCCTGCAGGTCTTATACCAAAAATCTCCTCCACGAATTTGGCAACCTGATTACAGTAATTTCTCTCCCTGCTTCCAAATGTAAAACATAATGTTCCTTTGCACTTATCAGTTCTCACAGAACCTTCAGACAGATAAAATCCAATTAACTTTAAAAATTGAACTGAAATTTCTATTTTCTTCGGCAATTTTTTACTTTTGAAATCCCATTTTGGCGACTCTATATCAAACTTCATAGTTTTAACATCTTTCTGCTTTGTGGGAACGGGATACATTATAACATCACCCTTTTCCAGTTCCTGCGCGCAATACCAGTCAGGCGTATATTTGAGATATTTAGCATGTCTTCTATTTTGATGGCTCATTTTTAAAGCCAATATGTGGTGCTCAGGTGTGACATTAAGATATCCCAAACTCTGGATTCCAAGTTTGTAAATCCTACCGGAATAATCTCGCTCAAATACTTTCTCTATTCGACAATACTTACCGTTATGCCCGAGAACTTTTTTATTTACCTCAACGTCGCTTATCCTTTTTATATCAAAGTTGATATTTACCAGAGTATCGCCTGTAATGCAGACTGGATTTCCGACTTTTCCGACTCCATCGGCGTCCTTTATTTCACCGACATTTCTCGGATTCATAAAATGGTCCATTACTTTATCGCTGTATTGCATCCTGACTCCTCAGCCTATTTCAATCATCTTTTCTATCGATTTCAGGGCTTTTTTTCTGATTTTTTCCTCAACCCTGACCTCATACTTCAGTTCTTCCAGAGACCACAAAACCTTTTCAAGGGTTATTTTTTTCATATTTTCACAAACTGCGATTTCTGACGCAGGATAAATTTTTTTATCCGGGTTTTCCTTCTGAAGTCTATAAACAATCCCTGTTTCAGTTCCTATTATAAATTCTTCTGCGTCGGTTTCTTTTACAAATCTCACCATCCCGGAAGTTGAGACAACTGCATCTGCAAGTTTCACAACATCAGTTCTGCATTCAGGATGAACTATCACCGCGGCGCGCGGATGTTTTTCTTTTGCCTTTTTTATATCCTGCGGCAGAATTTTCATATGAACAGGACAGTAGCCATTGAACAAAATCATTTTTTTGCCCGTTTTTGCCGCGGCAAAAGAACCGAGATATTTGTCAGGCACAAAAATTATATCCCTGTCTTTTAGAGCATTAACAATCTCAACGGCATTCGCGGAAGTGCAGCAGACATCCGTTTCGGATTTTACCTCCGCTGTTGTGTTGACATAGGAAACAACCAGCGCTCCGGGATTTTCTCTTTTCAGTTCGAGAAGTTTTTCCCTGCCAATCATATCAGCCATAGGACAGCCTGCTTCCCTATCAGGAATCAAAACCGTTTTCTCGGGCGAAAGAATCGCCGCAGTCTCCGCCATAAAGTGAACTCCGCAGAAAACAATAACATCGGCTTGCGTTTCCGCCGCCCTTCTGCTCAAACCGAGAGAATCGCCAAGGAAGTCAGCGACATCCTGAACTTCAGGAATCTGATAGTTGTGCGCAAGAATGACAGCATTTCTTTTTTTCTTGAGTTCCTGAATTTTCTTAATAATTTTTTCCATACCGCTTAAAAAGTTCAAATTTCACCTTACACCTTTCACCTTTCTACTTTTCACCTTTCCACCTTTCACTCTTTATAAAGCGGCGACATCTCCCTGAGATGCTTCACGATTCCGACAAGTTCCCGAACCACGAAATCGATATCCTCTTCTGTGTTATCCTTTCCCATGCTGAACCTGATTGACCCCTGGGCAATTTCGGGCGGAACCCCCATCGCGGAAAGAACATGAGACGGCTCCAGAGAACCCGAAGTGCAGGCGGAACCCGATGACACAGCGACGCCTTTCAAATCCAGAGACAGAATTATCGACTCCCCCTCGACAAACTCGAAAGAAATGTTCGAGGTATTCGGAAGGCGCTTTTCAGGATGACCGTTTATTTTGGTGTGTTTTATCTTTTCTTCGATTTCTTTTTCCAGCTTATCCCTGAGTTTCAAAAGTTTCTTATTTTCATCTTCCATCTCTTTTTTTGCGATTTCGACCGCCTTAGCGAATCCGACGATGCTCGCGACATTTTCAGTTCCCGCTCTTTTGTTATTTTCGTGATGCCCCCCGTGAAGCATTTTTTCGATTTTGGTTCCTTTTCTTATAAAAATCGCGCCAACGCCTTTTGGCCCATAAATTTTATGCGCAGATACGGAAAGCAAATCAACACGCAATTCGTTTACATTTACCGGAATTTTTCCGACCGCTTGAACGGCATCCGTGTGAAAGAGGATGCCTTTTTCCTTCGCGATTTTCCCTATTTCGGCAATCGGCTGAATTGCGCCCGTCTCGTTATTGGCGTGCATCACAGTTATTAAAATCGTCTTTTCATTGATTGCCTTTTTCAATTCTTCGATATCAACAATTCCAAAACCATCAACAGGCAGATAAATTATTTCGAACCCTTTTTTTTCGAGCCATTTGCAGGTATTCAAAACGGCATGATGCTCGATTTTCGATGTAATTACGCGGTTCCCTTTTCCTTTGTTGGCAAAAGCAATTCCCTTCAGCGCGAAATTGTCCGCCTCGGTTCCTCCGCTTGTGAAAAAAATCTCATCTGGTTGCGCTCCGACAAAGTCGGCCAGAATCTGGCGAGCATCATCTATCGCCTTTCGCGCTTCTCTTCCGAAAGAATGAATGCTTGAGGCGTTTCCGAATTTCTCGCCGAAATAAGGAAGCATTGCCTCAACAACGCGAGGGTCAACAGGCGTTGTCGCGTTGTGGTCAAGATATATCCTTTTCATATCCCGCTGCCGTCGCTGAATTTCTCATCCTTGCGGAAAAACATTTTTTCGATTTCCGCCCGCCTTTTCTCTATATGTTCGTCGATTTTGCTTATGACACCCTCAACCGTTTCAAGTTTTTTCACACGCTCCTCTATTTTCTTCTGCTCTTTTACGACAAACCTTATCGCGTCAGCAATGGGGTCGGGAAGCTTTCCGTGTTCGAGGGCGCTGATTTCCTTTGCGCTGAAGCCGAGACCGACGCGCCCCGGAACTCCGACAACGGTGGAATTGGGGGGGACATCGGAAATCACAACAGAACCCGCCCCGACCCGCGAACGCGCACCGATTTTTATCGCGCCCAAAACCGTCGCTCCGGCGCCGACGACAACTCCGTCTTCAAGAGTCGGATGCCTTTTTCTCTTTTCAAGGGAAGTCCCGCCGAGGACAACGCCCTGATAAAGCAAGACATCGTCTCCTATTTCGGTTGTCTCGCCGATGACAACACCCATTCCATGGTCGATAAAAAATCTCCTGCCGATTTTCGCGCCGGGATGTATTTCAATTCCCGTAATGTGGCGGCTTATGTGCGAAATCAACCGCGCCATCGTAAATTCGCGATGCCGATAAAACCAATGGGCGATACGGTGAAACCAGAGAGCGTGAAGACCCGGATAGCAGAGAATAACCTCCACGACATTTTTTGCGGCTGGGTCCCTGTTAAAAACCGTTTTTATATCCTCGCAAATCGTCTTAAATATCAAAACCGCACCTCCATTGCCCTCACAGGGCAAACATTTATGCAGAGCCCGCAGGCAGTGCATTTTTCGCTGTAAAAATTTATTTTCCTCGTATCTTCATCGACAGCAAGAGCGCCGACAGGACAGATTCCCACGCAGACGCCGCAGTGGGTGCATTTCTCCTCGTTTCTCACAACATCCTGACTTACCGGTTCGATTTTGACGCCGGATTCCGTCAGATACTCAAACCCCTTTTTCAAATCCGACTCTCTGCCCGAAACCTGCAAAATCAGATACCCCTCCTGTCGGGGAGTGACATACGCTTTTATAATGTTGAAACTCAGGTCGTAAACTTTCGCGAGTTTGCAGACAATCGGCTGGTCGACAATTTCTCTGGAAAACTTCAAAACGATATTCTTCGTGATTTTCATCTATCCTCCTTTTTTATTCTTTTGTCATTTCGAGCGAGAGCGAGAAATCTTTTCTTTTCACCTTTCCACCTTTTCGGCGAATAGTTATCCCACCAGTACCTTGGTGGGGGATAGTAATTCACCTGCTACTTTTAATCCCTATTCGGCCCCGGAAGGTCAGCGACTTTTTCCGTTAACAGAAACTCGCCTTTTTCAATCCAGTTCTTCAATATTCCGGCAATTTCTCTCGCCTTGTAATAACTGGAAAGCGAAGCGGTGGGAACTTTTCTGCCTTCTATTTTAATCGAACCGCTTTTAAGTTCCTTATAGGAAACGCTTCCGAGCGTGCCATCTTTGGCATTCGGATAGACGTCACTGTAATCTACAATCGGAGCAAAAATTTCCTCGTCGCCGACAGAAGTGTATCTCGCGATTTCCTCATCAAGAACAGGAATCGGAATTCCGATGCCAACAGTGAGAGTCGGGCCATATCCGAGCATGCTTGTTCCTCTCAACCACTTTGCGCTCATCTGTTTAAGGTCGCCGATGACTGCGAGAGTTCCGGCTGGAACTTTCGGCACACCGTTCAGTCCTCTTTCCACATTCGGATTGTGCTGGGTCCCCTGAAACGAAACGAAACCCTGCCCGCCGCCGAGAAAAATCTTTGTGCCTATTCCTACAATTTTGTAAAGAGGGTCGTTGAGCAGCGGAGAAAGTTGCCCTGCGGAGCAGTAGTTGGCGTTCCCGATTTTCGGCTTCAAAACTCCCATATATGTATATATCACCTTCTCGGAAAGATTCACGGCAACATTGTAATTCTGGTATGCGTTTCTCAGATTGAACAAAACCGCTTCATTTACATCTTTGATGTTTATGAAAGTTTCAAGTTGCTTTCTCGGATAGCAGTCAGTGCCGTATGTTTTTGCCGAAAGTTTTATATCCTTACCAGCGACAAAATCCTCAATCACATGACCGCCTCCATAGCGAAATTCGCCGGGGTGTATAGTGTTTCTCGGGTCGGAATCAGGGACCTGCGAGCATCCCAGATAAATGTCAACCGCCGCAAAACCGCAGTAAGCGGGAACTTCATTGAGATAGCAACTTCCCCCGCCAAGCTTTATCTTCGGTTTCGAATGTCCGAGATTTATATACATACCGCTTGAACACATCGGGCCGAATGTGCCTGTTGTGACGACATCGATTTCCTTTGCCGCCTGCGGGACGCCCTTTTTTCTGACAAACTCCGTCATCTCCTCGGCAGTCAGAACAACCGCCTTGCCTTTTTTTATTTTCTCGTTTATTTCAGAAATCGTTTTAGCCATTTAACCCTCCTTGTGCCGACACAATTTATGATATCAAAAACATCCGCAAATAACTGTTTGTCCGCCGGAAGCGGACCGACGCATCAGCCATACGGGAAACCATCCCCCTATATTATTTTTAATCCACAGCATTAAACGCCTCTGTTGAAAGATATCTGTCGCCCAAATCGGGCAGAATAACAACAATGAGTTTGCCTGCGTTTTCTTTTCTCTCTGCCACAGAAATCGCCGCCGCAACAGCGGCGCCAGAGGAAATTCCGGCAAATATTCCCTCTTCTCTGGCGAGTTGTCGCGCTGTGTTTATTGAGTCGCCATTAGAAACTTTTATCACTTCATCTATTACTTTTCTATCCAAAACATCAGGAATAAATCCCGCGCCAATACCCTGAATTTTATGCGGCCCGGGAGAGCCGCCAGAAAGGACGGGAGATTCCTCCGGCTCCACAGCCACCATTTTGACGGATGACTTTTTCTTTTTCAAAAACCTGCCGACTCCTGTTATCGTGCCTCCTGTTCCCACGCCCGAAACAACGATGTCGACTTTCCCGTCTGTGTCATTCCATATTTCGACGGCAGTTGCTTTCTCGTGTATTGCAGGATTGGCAGGATTTTTAAACTGTTGCAAAATCACAGCGTTCTTTTTTCCAGCGATTTCCTGCGCTTTTTCGACCGCGCCTGCCATACCTTTTTTCCCATCTGTGAGAATCACTTCCGCGCCAAATGCCTTTAAAAGATTTCTTCTTTCAACGCTCATTGTATCCGGCATTGTTATAATGAGTTTATATCCCTTTACTGCGCACACATACGCAAGGGCAATTCCTGTGTTGCCGCTCGTCGGCTCAACAATGACAGAATCCTTTTTAAGCAGACCTTTCTTTTCGGCATCCTCAATCATCGAAATGCCTATTCTGTCCTTGACGCTTCCGCAGGGATTGAACGACTCAATCTTCCCGACAAGTTCGGCGCTTGTGCGATTAATTCTTTTCAATCTCACAAGAGGAGTTTTTCCTATCAAATCCACAATGCTGTTTGCTATTTTCACAAAGCCTCCTTTTCAGATATAATACATTTGCGAAAAGGATTTTTCAACCTTCTTCCTGTGCATTTCAACCATATCCTGAAGCGTTACGGAATTCAAAACCCTCAACATCGCTTTTCTTAATTTTTCCCAGATGCCTCTCGCGACGCAAACGCCCGTTCTGCGGCAGACCTTCGGATCTCCTATACAATCAATCAGCGAAATATCCCCTTCCGCCGCCTTTACAATATCGCTCAAACGAATTTCAGAAGGATTTTTTGTCAGAAAAAACCCTCCCTGTTTTCCTCTGACGCTTTTCACGAGACCCGCCGTGATAAAGGCTATCAAAATCTGTTCGAGATACCTTTCAGAAATTCCCTGTCTTTTAGCAATTTCCTTTAACATTACTGGATTGCCTTTGCTTAAAAGGGCAAGTTCAAGCATTGCTCTCGTCCCGTATCTTGCTCTCGTCGAAAGTTTCATATTTCCTCCGTTAACATTATTTTTATTAGTGTTTTACTGATATTCTACTTTGAGTTTAATTTCCTGTCAAGAGGTAATTTGAAATTCTATTCCTTATAAATTTCTTTTGGATTGAATTCCTGTTTCATTATGATTTTCCATCTGTCTCCTTCAAGTTTTCTGAAAAAGCAACTTCGCCGGCCTGTGTGACAGGCGGGACCTTTCGGATTAACCTTTATTGTCAAAGCATCCCCGTCGCAGTCGAGAAAAATCTCCAGAACCTCCATAAAATTTCCCGATTCCTCTCCTTTTGTCCACAATTTCTGCCTGCTTCTTGAAAAAAATGTCGCTTTTCCCGTTTCAATCGTTTTAAGAAATGCTTCTCTGTTCATATAAGCGAGCATTAAAACATTTCCATCTTTATCAACAAGAACAGCAGGTACCAGACCGTTTTTGTCGAATTTTACTTCATCAATCACCGCCATATTTTTTAAACGCCTCCTTCAAATCTATTTTTCCCTCATAAACCGCTTTTCCTATTATTACACCCCTTACGCCTGTTTGCGAAAGAGTCTCAACATCATCCAGAGAATTCACACCGCCTGAAGCAATCAGGGATAAATCCGTCAAAGCGCATACTTTTCTGTAAAATTTATCGTCCACGCCTTCAAGAGTTCCATCCTTTGAGATTTCTGTGACGATAATTTCATTGACTTTATATTTTTTTATTTCATCAAAA
>JAGHAK010000151.1 GCA_021161565.1 Elusimicrobiota bacterium
CATCAATTAAGATATCGGGGTTACCGAAGGGAATGTATCTGGATAATTTTGACTTTCTGTTTCAGCCCTCTGTGGAAAAGGCACGCATAGAGAATTTAGTGACCTGTGATTTTATCCGCAGGGCAGAGAATGTTTTATTTTTTGGTCCGCCTGGAGTGGGAAAAACGCACCTGGCCGTTGGGTTGGGAGTCAAAGCCATAGAACTGGGGTACAGTGTTATTTACTACACGGTCGAGGAACTGCTTATGCAGCTGAAAAAGAGAGCGGAAATACCGGTGATTAAACAGCGCGGGCGAGCTTATGTCAAAAATGCGCTTGTTATTGTGGATGAGCTGGGATATCAGGTCATGGATAGAGCCGAGACACACTTGTTCTTTCAATTTGTATCAGCCCGATACATGAAGGGGAGCACCATATTTACCAGCAACCGCTCTGTTAAGGAATGGGTTCATATATTTGCCGATGACGAGATGGCTACCACCGCCATTCTGGACAGGATTTTTCATAAGGCTCATATTTTTAATATTGACGGCAAAAGTTATCGGCTTAAGGACTTTGAACAGTTGATTAGAGGTAAATCAAAGAAATGACTGTTAAAATTTTTTATCCGAAACTCGTAAAAGTATGCGCCAATCCAGCTCGTAAAACTATACGCCTCTTGACATCTCATAGCAAACCACCTTTGGGCTTTTAGCCCAACCAGTTTAATTTTTGGAATTATTGGAATATTCTAATACGAATTTCCTTATTTGTCAAGAGGTAGAGAGAATCATCCTTTTTTGTTGCCAGGTAGTGGATAAATAGTTGACCTTTTCTCCTATTTCGAACGCCTGTCTCGTTCCTTCCTTCTATTACACTTTTTCTTAGAAGCAATACCGCTTCGTCTTTTCTTAATCCGCCTCTCAGGTTTTTGCATAATAAATAGATATTTGAATCCCCTCAAATAAAAGTTGAATTGAATCGCTCTTTTGTGCCAAATACCTGTATTTGAGGTTTGATTTCTTCTCGTTACACATATAATATCTACGGGTTCAAAATATTTACATAAACGCTCATATATTTTAATTCCAACTGGTATAAAGCCAGATTTTTTTCGCCAGTGATCACCAATGAGCCATGCCATAACTTTCCCATACTTCAGTATTCTCCATATCTCCCGAATTACAAGTTCCAGTTCTAAGAAAAAATCTTCAGTTTCACAAGATATTTTTCCTATACAATCAGGATGCTCGGAATATTTAACATTATTGGAATATGGAGAATCTATAAAAACAAAATCAACAGACTTATCTTTTAATGGAATTTTTCTTGCATCATTTTGAATAATATCTTCTCTATATGGTGCAATATCATAACCAATAACCTTTCTTCCCAGTTCCTTTGCTACATCAATAGTTGTACCACTTCCACACATCGGATCGACAACTAAATCTCCTTTCTTTGTATATCTTTGTAAGAGATTCCAAATTAAAAAAGCAGGGGTAACACCATTAAATTTATTGTCACCATGCGGTTTATCCCCATAATTTTGCCTCGGGAAATCCCATAGAGTTGTAGATTCTATTTTAAGTTGAGATTTATCCATGACAGCATGTTTATTCTTCTTTTGAAATTTTCTTTAAATCGTCTATAAATTTGTCAAACATTTTAACTTTGTCGCTTTCTTCAATTTTAGCCTCGCTCATTACATAACTGCCATCAGTATCTATTTCAACGATTGCTCTCCCTTTTTTTGTAGGTTTTTTTAATATCAATGTGCCATCCTCATCAGGCGTAATAAAATAAACTTTTATATGTTCAGTTGCCTCATCTTGTAATAGTTTAAGTTTCCAATACCCTGTTTGTGCGATTCGTTCTCTAAGTGTAACCTTGCTTGAAATAGCTGCCAATACTTTGCAATTTTTGGGGTCGTAAATAATGATATCCACATCAGGTAGATGTAATCCAAATTCTCCATAGTCAATAGATAAATTTCTTTTAACTTGACTTAATTCTTTTGATAAAGACCTTGATCTTTCCAAATTATTTCCATTGATAACTTTTAATCCAAGACCCTCAACTTCTTTGGTGATAATATATTGAATTAGTTTTTCTAAATTTTTCCCTTTGAATGCCCGCCAAGATTGCTCATGGTCCCTATTCGGCGTTGGGGCTTTAAGCCAATCCCTTTTATGCAACTTTTTTGCTTCTTGTAAAAGTTCTGAAATATATCTATACGATTTATCTCCAAACTCTTTCTTTTTCTTCTCGTAAAGAATAACTAAATCTCTAAAATTCATTTTTTCTCCATGATAATTATGTATTCATGCGGATAAGCCAAAATTTTATTGTGATTCTTAGATGAAGTAAATCTCCCTGTTTTAGAATCTCTTATTTGTGGCAATATCTTTGATGGTATCTCCCTTTTTATGATTTTATAAATATCAAATCCGATATTTAGCATCTGTTCAACAAATACTTCTGCATTGGGAACGTTAACCCCTTTAAAAGAAGTGTCTCCAATTACTATGCATGCTTTTCCATATTTTTTTAATTTCCTAAACATTTCGATAAAACACTGTCTCATTTCACCAAAATACATTGCTACTTCTCTACTTTTCTTTTTATCTTTTAATTCTAAATCTTTGACACATTCTCTGCCTATCTCGCTTCCTATTTCCAGATGCTCTTCTCTATGATGGGCAGTGCCAATAAACTTTTTACGAAATTCAGATAGACTGTGAGAATATTGAAACCATAAAATAGTCAATTGATGTAAATCTGC
Source organism: Elusimicrobiota bacterium (assembly GCA_021161565.1). Taxonomy (GTDB): domain Bacteria; phylum CG03; class CG03; order CG03; family CG03; genus JAGHAK01. The sequence goes on from JAGHAK010000151.1 coordinate 2,765, forward strand.
ATATTCATAGGATGTCACATATGGGGGGCTAGTCACAATTAAACCAACTGTGTTATTTTTTACTGGTAGATTCCTAGCATCTCCGCACTTCAATTTGACATAATCTGTTATATTTTCCAAAACCGTAATTGGAATTTGCTGATAAAACTCTCTATTTTTCCTTAACATCATTTCTATCTGTCTTTTAAAAATTAGAAAAGGTTCGGGAATTTCTTTTTTAAAATCCCGCGTAGGTTTATTGCTTTTCATTAACCATATAGAACAATTTTTTAAAATATTAGAAAAGCCGCATAAAAAAAATGTCCGTATATTTTCATCTTCAATTTGATTGATTCTGGATAAGATAATAGATAATTTTCGTTTTTTTTCTCTATCTGGGAACCAATAATCTATTCTTTCATTTTCGATATTTTCAATGTTAGTGATATTATTTGTCTTAATATCAAAAGTCAGCAAAGTAAATTCCCTTTCAAGTTTTTTGGGTTCAATTGGTGTGGATTTTGCTTTACTAATTAAGTAAGCCACAGGATTGATGTCCACCCCAATTCCAATACGTTCTGCCATTAAAGATTCTATTATAGTAGTGCCGCATCCCATAAATGGGTCAACAACAATTTCTCCGACTTCGGTATATTCTTCAATTAACCTGCGTGCAAGTTGAGGAATAAACTTAGCTGGATATCGATGATAGCTATGCGTGATGTAACTTGTTTCTTTTCGAGTGCATTCTGCGAATGACCAAGAAACATCTATTTCCAGATTGGCAAAATGGTCGATTATTTCTTCTTTGATAGATATATCTTTTTTAGTTGGTAATGTGGTTATTGCCATTTATACTCCTGCTTTTTTTATTTTACAAACATATTCCGTGAAAATCAAATCTATTTTGTGAAAAATTATTATCTTTTTAGTTCCAGCAGCGCCTTGTTTGCCGCTCGCAGAACAGGGTCCCACACGGGCGCGAACGGCGGACTGTAGCACAAATCTGCTTCGGCGATTTCTCTGATTGTCATTCCTTTCTGAACAGCGACCGCCCAGATGTCGAGACGTTTTGCGACTCCGTCTGCGCCTGCCATCTGCGCTCCGAGAATTTTTCCGCTTCCTGCGGAGAAAATGAGTTTTGTTGTGATTTTTCCGCCTCCCGGATAATAGTGCGCTCTCGATGGGCTTGTAGAGACAACAGCCATTGCGTTATTTGAGAATGCGGCCGCTTCATGTTGCGAAAGACCCGTTCTGCCGACGCAGAGAGAAAAGATTTTGCTGACGGAAGTTCGTACGATTCCGGAAAATACTGCGGTTCCGCCTGCGGCATTGGTCCCGGCGACACGCCCCGTTTTGTTTGCCGTTGTTCCCAGCGGATAAAAAACCGGCGTGCCTGTGACGATGTCCCTGACCTCGACGCAGTCTCCAGCCGCGAATATGGACGGAATGTTTGTTTGCATTCGGTCGTTCACCGAAATTGCGCCGGTTGTCCCGAGTTCCAGACCCGCGCCTTTCGCCAGAGACACTGAAGGCGCAAAACCGCCGGCAATCAGGGCGAAATCGAATTTGTTTTCGTTTTTTCCCGCTTTTACCAGAATTTTTTCTCCTGTATTTTTCATCTCCGCGGAAATTCCGGTTACGACAGTCACGCCGTTTTTTGAAAGTTCCCGTTCCACAATTTTGCTTATTTCGTCATCCGCCGCAGGGAGAATTTTTGGGGCTTTTTCGAAAACTGCTACCGTCAAACCGAGTTTTCTGAACGCTTCCGCCGCCTCCAGTCCGATATAACCCGCTCCGATAATGGCGGCTTTCCGCGGGTTGTTTTTTTCGATGAAATTCCTGATGGCGATTCCGTCCTCCACAAATTTCAGTTTGAAAGCGTTTTTTATGTTTCCGAACAGGTTAAAAGGCGTTCCCCCGGAAGCGAGAACCAGTTTGTCGTAGGGGATTTCCCGTTTCTCGCCGGTTTTCAAATTGACAGATTCGACGGTTTTTTTCGAGGAATTTATTCGCGAGGCTTTGGTGCGCGTGAAAACATTTATGTTCCTGCTATTTTTGAAGTATTCTGGTGTGTAGACAATCAGTTTTTCGGCGGTTTTTACTTCTCCCGAGATGAAATAAGGCAGCCCGCAGGCGCCATAAGAAACGAAGCCCGATTTTTCGATAACCGTAATTTCAGCGTTTTTGTCAAATCGTCTCGCTTGTGTGGCGGCGCTCATTCCGGCTGCCCCTCCTCCAATAACGAGAATTCTCCTGTTCATTCCACAACCACGCTTTTTGCGAGATTTCTTGGCTGGTCGATGTCGCAGCCCCTGAAATACGCGATGTAGTAAGCCAGCAGTTGAAGAGGCACGACATTTACAAGCGGCGAAAACTCTTCCGGAGTTTCCGGAAGGTAAATCACGTCATCGGCGAATTTTTTTATCTGTCTGTCGCCTGCTGTGGCGAGGGCGATGATTGTTCCGTTGCGCGTTTTCGCTTCCTGAATGTTGGAGAGAATTTTTTCGCGCACTTTGCTTTTTGTGGCAATCGCGAGCACGGGCATTTCTTCATCGATGAGGGCTATGGGCCCGTGTTTCATTTCCCCTGCTGGATATCCTTCGGCGTGGATATATGAGATTTCCTTCAGTTTCAGAGCCCCCTCCAGCGCTATGGGGTAGTTTATGTTTCTGCCGAGATAGAGGAAATCCGATTTTTTGAAGTATTTCTTCGCGATTTGCTCAACCGTGGGTTTCGTCCGCAGAGCCTGCCGGATGCGGTGCGGCATTTTTACGAGTTCATTCAGAAATTTTTTTGCCTCTTTCTCGGAAAGAGTTTTTTTGATTCTTCCGAGGCGGATTGTCAGAAGATATAGAGCGATGAGTTGAGTGGTGAAGGCTTTTGTCGAGGCGACGCCTATTTCGGGTCCTGCGTGGGTGTAGATAATTCCGCCGGCTTCTCTTGTGGCGGTGGCTCCGAGAACATTGCAAATAGCGAGGGTTTTTACCCCGTTTTTTTGAGCGAGTCTAAGCCCCGCGAGCGTGTCGGCGGTTTCGCCCGACTGGCTTATTATCAGGACGAGGTCGTTTTTTTCGAGAAGCGGTTTGCGGTATCTGAATTCGCTTCCGATTTCGACTTCGCAGGGAATTTTGGCGAAATTTTCAAGAAGGAATTTACCCACAAGCCCCGCGTGATAGGCGGTGCCGCATGCGACGATGTAAATTTTTCTGCAGTTTTTTATTTCTTTGCCGCTGAGATTCGCGTCTTCTATCAAAATGTCGTTTTTCTCGATATCTATTTTCCCGCGCAGGGTTTCCTGAACGGCACGCGGTTGTTCGAAAATTTCCTTTAACATAAAATGCCGGTAACCTTCCTTTTCAGCCATTACCGCGCTCCAGGAAATGTTTATTGCTTTTTTTCTCGCCGGCTTTCCGTCAGCGCCGAAGATTTTCACGGAAGTTTTTGTGATTTTAGCCGTTTCCCCGTCGTTCAGAGGGATAACTTTTCTCGTGTATGGCAGGACCGCCGGAATATCGCTGGCGATGAAGTTTTCTCCGTTGCCCACTCCCGCGATTAGGGGACTGTCTTTTCTCGCCGCCACGATTGTGCCGGGCTCGTCGGCGGAAATTACTCCTATTGCGTAGGAACCCCGCAGTTCCTTTGTCGTTTTCTGAACTGCTCTGAGGAGGCTGCCGGAAGACTTGAGGTTTTTCTCGATAAGATGGGCGATGATTTCCGTATCGGTTTCGGATTTGAATGTGTGTCCCGCGGTTTTCAGTTTCTTTTTCAGCGCGAGATAATTTTCGATAATGCCGTTATGGACAATGACGATTTTTCCGGAACAGTCGGTGTGGGGATGGGCGTTTTCTTCCGATGGTTTTCCGTGGGTCGCCCAGCGCGTGTGGCCTATTCCGGTTGTTCCTCTGACGGGCTTTTTAGCGAGGGAATTTTCAAGAATGGCCACTTTCCCCTTGCAACGCCGCAGGGTGACTTTGCCGTTTTCCAATATTGCCACGCCGGCAGAATCGTAGCCTCTGTATTCGAGCCGTTTCAGCCCTTCAATCAGCACATTTTCGGCGGATTTTGCGCCTGTATATCCTACTATTCCGCACATTTTCGCAAATTAGGCATAATCGGAAAAAACATGTCAGGGTCGGTTTCAGGAAAACCCGTTTCCCCCTGTATTATCGCTTGGAATACTGGAACCTTTTCCGTGCCTTCGGCTGTCCCGGTTTTTTCCTTTCGACAACTCGGGCGTCTCTGGTGAGCAGCCCCGCCTTTCGCAGTTTTTTTCTGTAATCCTCGGAAATTCCGCCGAGCGCTTTGGAGATGGCATGTCTGATGGCTTGCGCCTGCCCGGAAATTCCGCCTCCGCCGACATGGCATACGCAGTCGAATTTTTTTCTCGTTTCCGTCAGAATGAGAGGTTTTATGACTTCGTGTTTGGCAAGCGGATAGCCTCGGAAGTAATCTTCGAAATCCTTTTTGTTGACCGTTATTTTTCCTGTGCCGTCTTTGAGAACGATTTTCGCTATTGCGTTTTTCCGTTTTCCCGAAGTTGCTATTTCAGGCATCTATCCTCCCTTTTATGTTTGCTCCGTGAGGATGGTCGCTTCCGGGATAAACCCGTATTCTGCTCAAAGCGAGTTTTCTCAGTTTGTTTTTCGGAAGCATTCCTTTTACCGCGCCGGTTATGACTTTTTGCGGGCTTTTCTCAAGCAGTTTTCCGAGAGATACGCGTTTCCATGACCCCGGTTTTGTCGTGGGATGGAAAAAATATTCCTTTTTCAGTTCCTTTCCGCCTTTTATGGAGACCTTGCCGGCGTTTATCACGACAACGCCTCTTGGCGCGAGTTTGTTTTCCGAAAAAGGAATCGCGTCTTTCCCCCTCAGAAAAATGGAAATTCTCTCGGCGATCCTGCCGATAGATTTTCCCTCCGCGTCCAGCAAAAACCAATTTATCTCGTTCATAGTGTTGATTATAACTTTTCGCGGCGGCCTGTGTCAATAACTATTTTTTTTCGAAGAATCTCTGGAGATACGCCTCAGCCAATCCGCGGAGATTTCCCCAGAGTTCCTCGCTTTTTTTTTCAAAATCGGATTTTATTCCGTAACCCTCGCGCATAATTTTTTCCATCAGGCAGTCCACGTAGAATGCGGAATAGTTTCGCTTCTGGAAAATCTCGAAAAGATTTATCGAATATCTTCCAATGCCTTTTATTTTTTCAAGTGGAATTTTCCCGAAGTTTTCCGCGAGATTTTCCAGATAGGCGGCTTTGTATCCGACTTTGAAATTTTTTAAATTCTTTAGAATACTCTTTTTTTCGAAATTTGTCTTGTCGCAGATTCTTTTCATCTGGGTCCTGTAATTTCTGTAGGAGTTATTCTGCGAAACGACCGCGCCGACCATCGCCTCTAAGTCGGTGAATGCGGAGACAATTCTCGTTTTTTCGATTTTTTTTAGAAATTTTTTGAGGACTTTGTCCCTGCGGCAGAGTTTATAGAAACGATCGAGGTTTTCGTCCGCGCCGAGGCAGTATTTTATCCGTTCGACCGTTTTGCCGTCAAGTCCTTTGTCGGAACTTATGATGAGTTTGTCTTTTTCCTGCCGAAACGAAAGTTTTGCGGTTTTGCCGGGTGCGGATATTTTTCTTTCCGGCGCGGAATTATAGAAAAAGTAAAACAGCCCGCTAGCAAAAATCTTCCCGAAATCGTAATCGCGGACTTTTATTGACAATTTCATTTTTTATGATAGAATAAAATTATGAAAAAAATCAATATTCTGAAAAAGATACCGATTTTCAGCCGCCTTTCCGAAGCGGAGATGCGAAACATTATTGCCGTCAGTTCCGTAGTCAGATTCAAAAACAGGGAAATAATTTTTGTCGAAAATTCTCCAGGCGATGTTCTTTACATAATTCTCAGAGGAAAGGTTCTCATTTACAAAACCACAGAGGAGGGGAAGAAAAAGACGCTCGCCATACTTTCCGAAAGCGATTTTTTCGGCGAGATGTCCATTCTTTCTCCCGCGCCGCGGTCCGCTTCGGCGAAGGCGCTCGGCAATGTTGAACTGCTTCAACTTTACGCGCAGGATTTTCACAGGATTCTGAAGGACAATTATCAGACATCGCTGAAAATAATAGACACTCTCTGCAACCGCCTTAGAAGCACTAACAAACAGGTTGAAATTCTTTCGTATCAGAATGTTTCCAAGAGAATTATACAGATGCTGCTTGGTCTGGCGGACACGGAAGAGATTGTGAGGAGCAGAATAAAAATAAAAATCACTCAAAAGGAACTCGCTGAAATGGTCGCAACCGCCCGAGAAGTCGTAAACAGAACGCTTCAGATGATGAAAAAACGCGGGATTCTCAAAATAAGGAAAGGGCTTATAGAAATTCTCGATATAAAGCGTCTTCAGGAATTCAATTTCGACAGGCGACCCCGCGGGGAAAGTTAAAGGTCTGAGCGCCTGAGGCAGCAGAATGCGAGAAAAGCATAGAAAGCAATGAGACAAAAAAACGGATTGAAAAAGGCTTTTTTTATTTTGATTTTTGCCGCATCATCGGCGTTTACGGAAAGTCCAGCGCCGTATAATTCGTACGACGGAATCAATCCCGGCATACGAAGCGCGGCGATGGGCGGAGCCGGAGTGAGTTTTTCGAAAGATGCGTCCTCTATTTACTTTAATCCCGCCGCTCTGTTCGGCGGCAAAAGGAAAAGCCTTTTCTCTTTCAAGGTGAAGGAATCTCCAGCGGAAATTTCAAAGGATATTACAGGAGGGAGGAGTTTGATTTTTCTTGGGTTCCAATCAAATGGCAGCGGCCTTGGCTGGCAGATTCTCTCGAATATGAGAATTTCTTCCGCCACGGAGACCACGGAAGTGAAAGTCAACCGGTTCGCGATGGGTTTTTCCAACAAGGTTGGCAGCCAGATGACTTTTGGAATGAATATAAATTTTTTCAACGGGTTTCTGGGACATTCAGACACCGCATCTTCGTCCGTAAAGATTTCTGACGGCAACGGTTGGGGAATCGACTGGGGCCTTCTCTACAGGCCTCAGCCTGCTCTTGCGATGGGCATCGCTTTTTTCAACGCGCCTGCATCGATAAGATGGAGCGGATACGGTTCCGAAAAGCCCCCTTTCGTTACGCGCATAGGTTCGTCTCTCAAACTTCCGGGGCTTTTTCTCGTTTCCGCCGAGGCAGAAACGAGAAAATACAGAAAACCCCGGGACTATGACGGGAAAAAACAGATTGAAATTTACCGGCTTGGTTTCGAACAGAGTTTTTTCAATGTCATTTTTCTCCGTGGCGGGATTTTCGGCGAGGATTTGAACGACAAAAAAAGAACCGGTTATACCGCCGGCATCGGATGGTCGAAGGGTGAAGCGGATTTCGATGTCGCCTGGAAAGGAGAATATCCGACTCCTTCGTCGGAAAAATATCTCAACACAATTTTCATTTCGGTTCAAGTCCCGTTCTGATATTACGCGATGGTCGAAAAATCTTTTGACAAAGAGAAAATTCTCGCTTTTGCCGACGATAAGGATTTAATAGGAAGAGCGTTTGATTTTGCCGCATCCCGCCACAGCGGACAGAAGAGGATGGACGGTTCGGATTTTATTTTTCATCCCTACAGGGTCGCGCTGGAACTTGCGGGCTGGAGAATGGATGATGTGACCATCGCCGGCGGACTCCTTCACGATGTGATAGAAGACACCGGCGTTTCGAAGGAAGAAATCGAAGAGAAATTCGGTCGCAAAATTGCGGAGATCGTCTCGGCGCTCACGAAAATAAAAGGAATTTCCCATGGTTCCCCGGATATAGAAAATCTGAGGTCTCTTATTGTGGCGATGAGCAGGGACATCAGGGTGATAATCGTCCGGCTTGCCGATAAACTTGATAATATGCGAACGGTAGAATTTCTTGACGAGGCTCACCGTAAAAAATTTTCGCGGGCAGTGCTGGATATTTACGCCCCTCTCGCCCACAGACTCGGGATGAATGTCGTGAAAACGGAGTTGGAAAACAGGGCTTTCGAGGTTGTCCATCCGGAGGAATTTTCGCGGATAAAAAAAGTCATAGCCAGCCTTCACCCCCGCGCCCGCAGGACAATCGAGCGCGCCGAGAAGAAACTCTATAAAAATCTCGAGGGAGAAGGCGTCAAAATCGTAAAGATAAAAGGACGCGTGAAAAGTCCGTTGAGCATTTACAGAAAATGCCGCGCTCAGAAGAAAAAGTTCGAGGAAATCGAAGATATCGTCGCCGTGAGGGTCATAGTTTCAGGAATAGACGACTGCTACAAATCGCTGGCGGTTTTGCATTCTGTTTTCGAACCGGTCGAAGGGACGTTTACCGATTACATAAGTTATCCGAAGATGAATATGTATCAGTCGATACACACGACTGCGCGCGATTTTTCGGGAGAGGTTGTCGAGTTTCAGATAAGAACGAAGGAAATGGACAAAACTGCCGAATTTGGAATTGCCTCGCACTGGCGGTACAAGGAACTTTCGGCTCGTCCCGCGAGAGGATTAAAGGAATGGCTTTCGTCTTTTTACGAATGGCAGTCGCAGGGCATAAGCAGGGACGAGTTTCTGGAGAATCTGAAGACGGAATTGAGTTACGACGAGATTTTTGTTTTGACTCCCCGCTCCGATGTAAAAAGATTGATAAAGGGCGCCACTCCGATTGATTTTGCCTACGCCGTACACACGGACATCGGAAACCGCTACCGCGGAGCGCTTGTCAACGATAAAATGGTTCCCATGGACAGGGTTCTTCAAAGCGGCGACAGAGTGAAAATTCTTACTTCCTCGGCGGCGCATCCGACGAGAGACTGGCTGAAATTCGCCCGCACAGCGAGAGCAAGATACAAAATAAGACGATGGCTGAAAAACAAACAAGTCGATTGAAAAGATCCGCCCGTCGGAAACTTCTCTTGTGAGAAACGTTTTTTTTTGGTAAAAGCAAAAATGACAAAAAAATTGAGATTTGTTTTCTTTTACATTCTTTTTATAGCCGTTTTCAGCGCCCTTCTCGGGTGGATTATTATTGCCGCCGCGCTGATAGATTCGGGAGTTTTCGAAAATACCCCCGGGAGTTTATATAATTTCCTGACGCTGAAAGCCCCCGCAATCTGGCACCTTGCGCTTTTGCTTCTCCTCGCGGTCGGGTTCACGGCGCATTTTCTGCTGAGGCGAGTCGAGAAAACAGGCAAAGACAAAGTCGCCATAAGAACGGTTTTTCTCTATATTTTGTTTCAGGCTCTTGTAAGCACTGTTCTCGGCTGGTGGCTGGCGATAAGCACTTTTGTAAATTGCGAAGACATAGAAATTACCTACAGCAGTTTCCGCAGATTTTCATCGCTTATTTACAGAAATGTGTGGGCGCTGATTTTCCTGATTTTTGTTTCTGTCGGGATTTTTTCCTTTATCATATTGAGGCGGCTTCGCGAAAAACCGGACGGGAAAAGGAAAGAGAAGCCGCATGGTTTCGGTCTCGTCGAGGTTATGATTGCCATAAGCATGATGCTGGCGGTTATTGCGGCAAGCATAACAATGCTTCAGATTTCCGTAATAGGAACGGTAAAGGCGCGCCAGCAGGCATACGCGTCAAGGCTAATAGATATGATTTTTTCGAAACTGCGCAACATCGATTTTTTTTATCTTTTCGACTGCGATTCGTCAAAAGAGTATTTCAATCTTTATCAGGATTATCCTTACATCGGCGTTCTCAATATTCTGAAAAACGCCGTTACCGAAAGCGGTTTTTCGCGTTTTACCGTTGGGATAACTTTTATGAGAAGAGACACTTCGGACGCCAACGGCAATGGGCTGACTTCGGATTTGATACCCTTTACGGACAATAATTCGGATTTGGTCGACGATTATGACTCTGAAATAAGATATTACGACAGCAACAATGATGGCGATTATTACGACACTTATACAGAAAACGGGAGAAAAATTGCGGAGCAGCCGGACACCCACCTGAAAGAGGTGACAGTGACTCTTTACAAAAACAGTTTTGTTATAGCGCGCGCCGTTCGCCTGATTTCGCTTGAAGAATTTTCGGGCACCGAGTCTCCCGCATCCGGGGCGAGTCTGTCGCTTTTTGTAAGACAGCCTGCCAATGCTACTTATCTTTACAATCTCGACACGATTGAAAGACAGAATTCCTTCAACCTGACAATTGACAAGTCGTATCCGGACACGGTTGTCGCCTACAGGGCGGATGTCGTATATGCGATAAGGTTGTGGGGAGAGACCGACCCGCAGGCGAATGTCCATTTTTTCGTCAATGATACCGAAAGTGAAATTGATTCCGTTCAGGCCGATATGAACGGAGATTTCGATTTTCAGTCTGTGCCCGTGACAGGACAACTAATCGAGGGAAAAAATGTAATATGGGCGCGCTCGACAAAGGAAGGCAATTCTTCCGCATTTACTCCGCGGGAGGTTATTCTCGACCTCAAGCCGCCTCTGATTTCGGATACAAGTCCTTTGGGAACGGTTCACGACCGCACCCCGCGCGTGAGCGCCGTAATTTCCGATACGGGAATTTCCACCGATGCTGTAAGCGGCATCTGCGCGGAGGTTATAACTCTGAAAAGCAACGGAACAGAGGTTGATCATTCCTATGATTCCTCCACAGATGAAGTCGTCTGGATCGATTCCTCTACTTTGAGTTATCCTGTCCTTGACGAAGGGAATTACACGATAACTCTTCAGGCTGGCGACAACGCCTATTACAAAGTTTCGGCGCAATGGTCTTTTTCGATTTCGATTTCCGACCCGGACAATTCCGCTCCGTCGATAGCGGAGAAGAAACCCTGCGGCTCCACGCAGTCGCAGATGCCCGAAATCGGTTGCCGGGTTTTCGACAATCAGTCGGGAATAGACCCTTCGTCGATTGTTATGAAAGTGGACGGAGAAACGGTGGTGGATTCCTCGAATGTTTTTACTTATTACAATTCCGCTACCGGCGAGGTGTCATGGACACCGACTTCCGAATATGAAAACGGATCCCAGCACACAGTTGAAATTTCGGCGAGCCACTGGGCGGAGAATCCGGAAGATAAAAAAAGCAGGTCGCAAACCTGGAATTTTACTGTAAATGTTCCCTGAGACGAAGAAAGGCTGGACCGTTGTGGAACTTGTCGTGGCGGGCGCGGTTCTCTCAATCGTTTTTCTGGTTATCGTCAGATTTTTTTCTCTTTCGACAAAAGAGGTCGCGAATCAGCAGAGGCAGACGGACGCGTTTGAAAAACTGAGACAGGTTTTCTTTGTAAAAATGGAACCCGATTTAATGGAGGCAAACCAGATTGAAACAGCGCAAAGCCAAAGAATAATTTTTATAACAGATTCCAATAGAATGCCGCAATATGACCCTGACGGGGATCTGGACGGCGACGGCATTTCGAATCTCGTCGATCCGGACGACGATAACGACAGTTCCCTGATTCTTCCGCCTACGGCGCAGTTTCAGGCAGGCTACGACCTCAAAGACGACGACGAGGATGGCGACGGGAAAATCGACATGCAGGTCTGTTTTTATCTGACCGGCGGCGTCCTTTTCAGGGATTATTCTTATGACGAAGAAGGATGGGGCAAACACATAGAGAAACTTCTTGACGGCGTCACATATTTGAATTTCGTATATTGGGGAAGCAAAAAGGAAGACCTTGGGAAAAACATAGACCTCGGGGAGGACGGAGAACCGAACACGGGCGACGAGGACGAAGACGACGGTCTTATCAGCGCTACGGAAATAGATATGGTTTCGCCGCCCACGGGTCACGGCAACAGAAACGGTTCCCTCGACACTGCCGACGAACTTCGTTATGTGGTGTCGGTTTATGCGGAAATAGGCTATGACGAAAACGGCGACGGCGTTGAAGACGCTCGCCTGAAAACGGAACTTGCGCCACCCCTGCTTGTTTTGAAAACGAGGCAATGAAAAAAGAAAGGGCTATAGCGCTGCCTGTGGCGATAATGCTTGTTGTTTTTCTGCTTCCTTTGACATACACTTTTTTGTATGTTACGCGCCAGCACCAGAAAGCGGCCAGGCAGGAAAGGCAGATTAAGTCAGCGAGGATACTCGCGAATAACGCTGTTGTCGATTATATGCGGTCCTTTTCCCAGAATTATTACGCCGACCATTACGACACGGACAACCTCGCCAGACCCGAGAGTTTTTACCGTGTCGGTTTTACGGATGTTTCCGTGACCGCGGACAGACTGAATCATTTTATCTATGTGGAGGCGATTGGAAAATACGGCACTTCCTCCGACAATCCCCTTTTTAGAAAAAAACTTTACTCCGTTATACAGTTCGTTTCCCCGTGGACGGATTTCGGAACGATGATTGACAGCGACTTTACGATTTCGGCGAGCAATGTGGTCTATTACGGCAAATTCTGGATAAACGGCAACCTGAATGTTACGGGCTGGAATGTCAGATTTGTCGGCGGCCCGATTTTTGTTTCGGGCAGTCTTTCTGGCTCGAGTTCCGTAGTGATAGACGGGGACCTTTATTACGGAGGCGCTTCCGCCGGCAATGTTACGGTCAACGGCACAAAGTATAACTTTATGCCATCGCTCACATATCCCACGATAGACACGAGTTATTACGCCGACCATTATAATTACAAAATCACCTCGAATTCGAAAGTGATTTTTAATTCCAACGGGACATTTACCGTTGTCGGATCGACGACGATCAGCATCCCTTCGGATGGAATTATAATTTACGGCCAGAATTGCAACCTGAAAATCAAAGGGACCGTAAAAGGGCGCGTTACAGTTTGCGTTTCGGGAACAGGTTCAAGAGGGAAAGTCACGGTCTACGGGAATCTCACTTACGCCAACGGAACGAATTACGCGTCGGAATCGGATTCGATAGCGGTTCTCGCCACAAACAGAATAATTTTCAAAAAATACGGATCCAATCTGACTGCTTGCGGCGTTTTCCAGTCGAGTTCGCAGAACTATTTCCTTATGCAGGGGTCCTGGGGCAGAAAATTTACTCTTTGCGGGACAAGAAACAAGGGCATCAGCATATCGCCGTGGTATTCTTTCAGCGGAGGCAGGAATCTTTATTTCGACCCGAATTTGTCAAAATATCCGCCGCCCGGCTTGCCGGAAAAGCCCTATCTTGTCACCTGGCATATGAAGTAAAAGATAGAACCTGCGTCAGGTTTTGTCAGGCGATTTTTTCGACTTTTTTCAGGCAGGAAGTACAGACGTAACCTCTTTTTACTTTTCCGTTCAGACGATATCTAATTTTCTGTATGTTCACGCCAAACCTTCTTTTTGAAGCGCGGTTGGAATGGCTTCTGTTATTCCCGCTTAAAGGTTTTTTCCCGCAGATACTGCATATTCTCGACATTTTTCCCTCCCCAAATTCATTGTTTGGTAAATTGGTTTGATGCTATAAAATTTTTTCAAATTCGGCAAGGGGCTTTTATGGTCTTACAGGAACGCCTCGGCTGCTTAAAAATTCCTTTGCCTGTTTTATCGAAAATTTTCCGAAATGAAAAATCGAAGCCGCCAGCGCCGCATCCGCTTTCCCATATTCGAACGCCTCGAAAAGATGGCGAAGTTCGCCCGCGCCGCCAGAGGCGATTACAGGAATTTTTACTGATTCGCTGATTTTTTTCGTGAGTTTTATGTCGTATCCGTTCTGTGTCCCATCGGCATCCATGCTTGTAAGCAGAATTTCGCCCGCTCCGAGAGATTCCGCTTCGCGAGCCCATTCCACTGCGTTTATTCCTGTTGGTCTTCTTCCGCCGTAGGTGTAGACCTCCCATTTTTCGTTCTGCCTTTTCGCGTCGATTGCCACAACGATGCACTGGGACCCGAATGCTTTGGATCCCTCTCTGACAAGCCCTGGATTTTCGACAGCGGCGGTGTTTATTGACACTTTGTCCGCGCCCGCGCGCAGAAGTTCGGTTATGTCATCGATGGTTCTTATCCCGCCTCCGACAGTCAGGGGAATAAAAACTTTTTCCGCCGTTTTTCTGACAACCGCAAGCATAGCGGGCCTTTTTTCAACGGAAGCGGTAATGTCCAGAAAAACGATTTCGTCGGCGCCTTCTTTCGAATAAGCCGCCGCCTGTTCGACAGGGTCGCCTGCGTCGGTGAGATTTACGAAATTTATGCCTTTTACTACGCGTCCGTCCTTTACATCGAGGCAGGGAATTATCCTTTTCGCGAGCATTTTTTCAGAAAGTTTTTCAGAAATTTTATTCCGTTTTCAGCGCTTTTTTCCGGATGGAACTGGACAGCCCAGAGATTTTTTTTTGCGATTGCAGAAGTGAAGTTTTCGCCATAATCCGTTGTTGCGGAAATGACGCTTTTATCCTCGGGCACGACATAATAGGAATGGACGAAATAGAAAAATGAATTGTCCGGGATGTTTTCAAACATTTTCATTTTCAATTTTTCATTTTCAATTTTTAATTTTACTGTGTTCCATCCCATATGGGGAATTTTAAGGGTGTTTTTGAATCTGACAACTTTGCCTTTTACGATTTCAAGTCCCTTTGATGCGCCGTGCTCTTCGGATTCCGCAAACAGCATCTGAAGCCCGAGGCAAATTCCGAGGAAAGGTTTCCCTTTATGAATTTCGTCTTTCACCATTTCGGAAAGTCCAAGTTGTTTCAGATTTTCTATCCCTTTCAAGAACGCGCCGACTCCAGGCAGGACGATTCCGTCGCTTTTCGAAATTTCGTTTTTATCGTTTGTGAGAGAAGCATTTGCGCCCGCGAATTCAATGGCTTTGCTGACGCTTCTCACATTTCCGAGTCCGTAGTCAATAACGGCGATTTTCATAATGAAATGCTATTAAACCAGACTTTTTTTGTCAATGCGAAAAAGAACTTGACAAAAAACTATTTTCATTGTATAATTTGTTCAAAACAAATTAAACGATAAAAAGGAGAGCGAAGATGGAAAATATCAAGGAGGCAAAAAGAAAAATCGTAAACATTGCGGGGCTCGTTTCTTCGAGATTCAGTCTGTCACCCATTGCCGGGCAGATTTATGCCCTTCTCTATGTCAGTTCCGAGCCTGTGTCTTTGAACGATATGGTCAGGGAATTGAAAATAAGCAAGGGTTCCGCCTCGACGAACATTCGCGCGCTCGAGGCGTGGGGTGCGGTGCGGAAGGTCTGGGTTAATTCCGACAGAAAGGATTATTACGAGGCGAATCCGGATATAGAGGGAATCGCGCTGAGGCGCATCAGGGAGGGGCTGAAAAAACGGCTGGCAGAGGTAAGCCCGCACATAGAGGCGCTGGAAGAGGTTCTTAAAAAGGGTGGCAAATCCAAGGAAACGAAGTTTATCGCCGAAAGATTTGGGAAAATCAAAAGAATTTTTTCTCTGATTGAAGAAGCGGCGGAAGTCATTCCGGAGAAAGCAACCGCCGGGAAACTCGCAATATTCGGCAAAATAGCGAAACTCATAAAATAATTGGGGAATGATGAAGTATAAAAAGGGGAAAATAAAAGGGGTTGTCGTTGTGAAACTGCGGAAATTTTCCGATTACAGGGGGGTTCTCATCGAAACCTACAGAACGGATGTTTTGCCCCGGGGTGTGAGGCCCGTAATGAGTTATGTTTCGTTTACAAAGCCCGGAGTATCCAGGGGACCCCACGAGCACAAATATCAGACGGATGTTTTCGCCTTTGTCGGTCCGGGCGTTTTCGAACTCCATTTGTGGGACAACAGAGAAAACAGCAGAACTTATCTAAACAAAATGGTTTTGAAAGCGGGGAAGGGGAATCTCGCGACTGTCATCGTTCCTCCTGGAATTGTTCATGGCTATAAAAATGTTTCGAAGGAAAACGGAATGGTGCTCAATTTTCCCGATAAACTTTTTGGGGGAGTGGGGAAAAAAGAAAAAGTGGACGAAATAAGGCATGAAGACAAAGGCGACGATTTTTATATCGATTTTGTGAAATGAGATGATTTGGCTTGCGGGAAACAGGGGAATGCTCGGTTCTGCGGTTGAAGGCAGAATGAAAGAAGAAGGGTTTGATTACATTGTCAGTGACGCGGAAGTCGATATAACAGACAAGTTCGCGGTAGAGAATTTTATCAGGGGGAAAAATATAACCTGGATAATAAATGCCGCCGCTTACACGGATGTCGACGGAGCCGAAACAGAGAAGGAGAAAAGTTTCGCCGTCAATGCGGAGGCAGTGAGAAATCTTGCGGAAATGGCAAACAACAATGGCGCTTCGCTGGTGCACATTTCGACGGATTATGTCTTTGACGGGGAAAAAGAAACCGGTTACTGCGAGGATGACGAACCTCGTCCGCTGAATGTTTACGGAGCCAGCAAACTGAAGGGCGAGATGTATGTCAGAGATATTATGGAAAAGTATTTCGTAATAAGAACCGCGTGGCTTTATGGCGAAAACGGGAAAAATTTTGTGGACACGATGCTGAAGTTGATGAATGGTAGGGACGAATTGAAAGTCGTAAGCGACCAGTTCGGAAGTCCGACATACGCCGGAGACCTTGCCGATGTGATTCTCAAAATCGTAAAAAGGGACGCGCGCGAATACGGCATTTATCATTTTACGAACGGGGGAGTGTGTTCATGGTTCGATTTTGCCACGGAGATTTACAGGCTGGGCAAAAAATGCGGAGCGATAAAAAAAGAAGTCGGAATAACTCCCACTTCCTCCGGGGAATTTCCCCGCCCCGCGAAAAGACCGAAGTTTTCGGTTTTGTCAAAGGAAAAAATCAAAAGGAATTTCGGCGTTGAGCCGCCCGACTGGAGAATTTCCCTCGAAAAGTATATTTGCCTGCGGAAAACATGAAAATCTGTATGCTGATTCCGCGATTTTTGCCTGTTGTCGGCGGCACGGAAAGGCAGTGCTGGCTTCTTTCGAGGGAATTGGTTAAAAAAGGAATTAAGGTTTTTGTTTTGACTCAGAGAGAAAAAAGGACTTCGTATTTTGAAAAGATGGAAGGTGTGGCAATTTATCGTTTGCCGGGTTTTGCTATTCCCCGTTTTCCGTCTTTCGGATTTTTCTTTTCGTCGTTGCTTTTTCTGGTTGTTTTTCGCACGAAATATGAAATTGTGTATGTGCATCTGGCGACTTCTCTGGCTGCAGTTGCTATTCTGGTTTCGAAGTTGCTGAAAAAAAAGATTGTTGTGAAATTCGGGGGCGCCGGTTTTACGGGCGATGTCGGAACTTCAAGGAAAAAATTGTTGGGCGGGCTTAAATTGAAGTTAATTAGAGACAACTTCGATTTTTTCATCGCGCCTTCGAAAGAGGTCGAAAGCGAACTTATCGGGGAAAAATTTTCTAAAGGAAGAATAAAATTAATTCCGAACGGAGTCGATGTCGAATATTTTTCGCCGTCTACCGCAAAGGAGAAGGAGAATCTGAAAAAGCGCTGGGGATGCGAAGAAAAAAAAGTTTTTCTTTTTGTCGGCAGAATTGAGCCTCCGAAAGATGTTTTTTTTCTTTTAAGCGCCTGGAAGCAGGTGCTGGCAAAAGAGAAAATTTTGTTTCTTATAGGCGGCGGCAAAGAGGAAGAAAAAGTGAAAAATTTTTTGAAGAAGGAAGGGATACGCGATGTTATATTGCTGGGCGAAAGAAAAGACATAAAGCAGTTTTATCAGATGGCGGACCTGTTCATTTTACCCACCCGTGCGGAAGGACTTTCGAATTCGCTTCTTGAGGCGATGGCAAGCGGCTTGGTTGTTCTGGCAAGCGGTATTCCCTCAAATAGGGATGTTGTAAAAAATGGCGAAAATGGATTTCTCTTTTCAATGGAAACGAAGAATTCATTGGAGTTTTTAATTGAGGGGGTTCTGGAAGACAATATTCCGCTGGGGGAAATCGGAAGAAACGCGAGAAAAACCGTCTGCGAGAATTTTTCGATTTCTCTTATCGCGGAACTTTTTAAAAAGAAACTCATTTTTGCCCCTTGACAGACAGATGCTTTTAGCGTATAATATGTTTAGAACGGATTAAACGATATGAAAAAAATTTGGAAAATAGAAAGATTGGCTGAAAAATTAAAAGAACTAAAAACGGAGGGCAAAAAGATATTTCTTTGTCATGGTTGTTTTGATTTAATGCCTCCCAATCATATAAAGCATTTTCAAGCAGCAAAGAAAAGGGAAGATTAAAAAGATGTTAAGAGAAAAGAATAAATTTATTAAAAGAGCCCTAAAAGGCATAGATTTACTGAAGCAAAGGAAATAATCTGCTAAATATGAATGTTGAATTCACAACCAATCAGAAGATAGCTCGGGCTTCGGCTATTTTAATAATTGCCAGCCTACTTGGACACATTTTAAGTTTAGGTAAAGAGATTCTTGTTGCCAATTATTTTGGAATATCAAAATTGATGGACGCCTTCTATGCTGCAATTACTGTTCCAAATTTAACCAATAATGTTTTCTTATCAACATTTGGCGCTGTTTTTATTCCAATATTTATTAAGTATAAAATAAAAAATAGAGAAGAATCCAATCAGGTTGCCAGCATTACGACTAATTATTTTTTTCTTTTCTTTCTACTTGGAGCAATACTTATCTATATTTTTGCCC
>JAGHAK010000165.1 GCA_021161565.1 Elusimicrobiota bacterium
CCGCAGGGCAGAGAATATTTACAAAGAGATTGTCTCGTCTGCGCGGATAAAAGGTGGGCAGATTAAGCGCGCCGCTCGGGTGGATGCTATTTCGAAGATTTACGATGAGTTCATAGAAGAGTTAAAGCGCGATAAAACCCTATCCGGTAAAATAATCGCAAAGTTTCTCAAAGAAAATGTCCGTGCCGGCGATGAGGTGAAAATCCATTCCGATTTTTCCAGAATCAAACAGGAAAAGTCGTTACGCAGCGCAAAAATCGTCGAGGATTCTTCCTGCGGTTATCCCGCGGTCATCAACAGAGGCAAAATCCGCATTTTTTTCGACTGGAACGAATTTCTCGAGGAAGTGAAGGAAAAGACAATGAGGCAGATTGCCGAAGCGGTGAGTGACCGATGAGTTACGGAGAGTATTTCGCGGTGGGCCGAGCGAGGGTTTATGAGAATTATCTTCTTCCACCGGCGATAATGAAAAGGGCTTTTGATTTTGGAGATTTTTCGAAAGCAAAGGATGTTTTCTTCGGTTTTCCGTTCGGGGCTTTTATCGATGAGAAAAAAGACGATTTTGGTCTTACGGATTTTCTGGACGAAGTGAACAGGTCTTTCGGCGAAATTTCTGCCGGTCGTTTCTGCACTGCCAGCCAGCGGCGGCTGGCGGCTTTTCTTAAGGAAAGGAATTTGAAAGATGTTTTGGAAGCGATGGAAAATTCTGATGACCCTTTTGAATTTTATGCTTTTCTTTGGTCGCGGCGGCTTGCGTTGCGGGGCGAAGTCGAAGGAGAGGATGTTCTTTTCGCTGTGTGGATGTGTCTTTTTTATCAGATTCGTCTCGCCCGAATGATTTTGAAAACTTTCGAAAAATGAGCGACGCGAAAAATGATATTTTTGTCTGTGGGTCGGAATATTTTTGCGAACTTTTTTCTTCAGTCGGATGTTTTGCCGTTGCGGACGACTTGCCTCGGGAGGATATAATAAACCGGATGAAAAAGGGGGGATTTTCTTTTTTTATTTTTTCGCAGGACGCTTTCGAAAAATTGAGAGATGATTTCAAAAAGAGTTTTCCTCTTTCGCCATTTATCGTTTTCCCGCATCCAGGGCAGGAAGACAAAATGAAAAATGAAATTTCACGGCTTGTTCGGCTTGCTGTCGGAGTTGAGATATGAAGCCAGAAGAAAGGAAGATATAACCCATGGGAAGGAGTTTTATATGAAAGGAAAAATCATAAGAGTCGCTGGCCCTCTTGTTCAGGCGGTTGGAGTTGCGGGCGTTAAGATGTTTGAGGTTGTCCATGTGGGAAAACAGGGAATAATCGGTGAAGTGATAGAAATTCAAAACGATGTCGTTTCTATTCAGGTCTATGAGGAAACAGGCGGCATAAAACCCGGAGAACCAGTCGAAGCGACAGGCAGTTCCCTTTCAGTGGAACTCGGTCCCGGTTTGATAAAGTCGATTTATGACGGCATTCAGAGACCCCTCGACGCCATAAAGGAAAAGACTGGCAATTTTATTCTGAGGGGGGTGAAAATTCCCGGTCTTGACAGAAACAGAAAGTGGCATTTTGTTCCGCTGGCTAAAGATGGCGATGAAGTTGGCGAATTTTCTATTCTGGGCGAGGTTTTCGAAACGGATGCGGTGAAGACAAAGATAATGGTTCCACCCGGTTTTTCGGGGGAAGTGTCCGGTCTGAAAGGAGGCGATTTCGCAGTGGAGGATGTTCTCTGCAAAGTGGGCGGGAAACAGGTGAAAATGTACTTCAAATGGCCTGTGAGAACGCCGCTTCCTTTCAACGGAAAAATTCCGCCGACCCGGCCGCTCATTACAGGCACAAGGGTTATCGATTCCTTCTTTCCCGTCGCCAAAGGTGGCACTGCCTGCATTCCGGGCCCCTTCGGCAGCGGCAAAACGGTCGTTCTCCACCAACTCGCCAAATGGTCGGACGCGGGTGTTATTGTTTATGTGGGCTGTGGCGAGAGAGGGAACGAAATGACGGATGTTCTCACGGAGTTTCCTGAACTGATAGACCCCCGTTCGGGACGGCCGCTTCTCGAAAGGACCGTTCTGATAGCCAACACTTCAAATATGCCTGTTGCGGCGCGGGAGGCGTCAATTTACACGGGAATAACAATCGCCGAATTTTTCAGAAATATGGGTTACGATGTCGCGATTATGGCGGATTCCACTTCGAGGTGGGCGGAAGCGCTTAGGGAAATGTCGGGGCGTCTGGAGGAAATGCCGGGAGAGGAAGGGTATCCAGCGTATTTGACATCGCGCATTGCCGCTTTTTACGAAAGGAGCGGCAATGTTTCGGTGGGAAGGGACAACCGTCGCGGTTCTGTCACGGTAATTGGCGCGGTTTCTCCTCCCGGAGGCGACCTCTCCGATCCCGTTGTTCAGGGCACTCTCAGAATGGTGAAGGTTTTTTGGTCGCTTGAAGACAAACTCGCCTACCAGAGGCATTTCCCTGCGATAAACTGGCTCAATTCATATTCTCTTTATTTGGATGATATCGAGAAATTCTACGATGACAAAAAAATGAAGGACTTTCTCGTCTTGAGGAAGAAAGCGGTGAAGATTCTCCAGCAGGAAGCGGAACTTCAGGAAATCGTCCGTCTTGTCGGGGTGGAGTCGCTGGGCGCAGCGGACCGTCTGATTCTCGATACGGCGAAAATGCTTCGGGAGGATTTTCTTCATCAGCATGCGTTCGACCCGCAGGACACATATTCGCAGATTTCGAAGCAGTACAGAATGCTTTCGGTAATTATGCTTTATCACCATTTCGCGCAGGAAGCGATAAAGAAGAAAAAAGATATTAAGGAAATCGTGAATATTCCGTCAAAAGGCAAAATCGCGAAAATGAAATATATGAAAATCGAGGAAATCGACAAAGTGGAAAAGTCTCTGAAAGAGGATTTTTCGAATATAACGGGAGGCTGAAAAGATGAAAGAATATAAAAGCATCAGAAGCGTTCAGGGTCCGCTCATAAGGGTGTCGGGTGTCGAAGATGTCGGCTATTCGGAAGTCGCCAGAGTGCGGCTTAAAAGCGGAGATGTGAGGAAAGGGAAAGTTCTCGATATTTCCCGCGAAAACGCCCTGATTCAACTTTTCGAAGGGACGGAGGGAATAAATCTCGAAGATGCGTCCGTTTCTTTTACTGGTTCGACTCTCCACTTTTCCGTTTCCGAAGAAATACTGGGCCGTGTTTTCGACGGAATCGGCAATCCCATAGATGGCGGCGGCGAAGTTATCGCGGAGGAGAAAATAGACATCGATGGCTATCCGTTAAATCCTTACGCGCGTGCTTATCCCCAGGAATTTATCGAGACCGGCGTTTCGGCTATTGACGCGATGACGACTCTCGTGCGCGGGCAGAAACTTCCGATTTTTTCTGGTTCGGGTCTGCCTCACAACGAACTTGCCGCCCAGATTGCCCGTCAGGCGACGGTTCTGGGAAAGTCGGAAAAATTCTCGGTTGTTTTTGCCGCGATGGGCATAACTTTCGAGGAAGCGCGTTTTTTTCAGAAGGATTTTGCCCGCACGGGCGCTCTTGAACGAAGCGTTCTTTTTATGAATCTCGCGGACGATCCCGCGATTGAGAGAATCGCCACGCCCCGCGTCGCGCTGACTGCGGCGGAATATCTCGCTTTCGAAAAAGATCACCATGTTCTCGTTATCCTGACGGATATGACAAATTACTGCGACGCCCTCAGGGAAATTTCAGCGGCAAGAAAGGAAATCCCCGGCCGACGGGGTTATCCCGGATATATGTACACCGACCTCGCCACGATTTTCGAGCGTGCGGGAAGAGTCAAAGGGAAAAAGGGGTCCATAACTCAGATTCCGATTTTGACGATGCCCGAAGACGATAAAACCCATCCCATACCCGACTTGACAGGATATATAACCGAAGGTCAGGTTATTCTTTCGCGGTCTCTTTACAAAAAGGAATTTATCCGCCTATCGATGTTCTCCCGTCCCTTTCGAGATTGAAGGAGAAGGGCATCGGCGAAGGGAAGACCCGCGAGGACCATAGCAATGTCACGGCGCAGCTTTTCGCCAGTTATGCTCGCGGGAAAGAAGCCAAAGAACTGGCGATGATTCTCGGCGAGGCGGCTCTGACTGAAGAAGATATTATATTCGCCAAATTTTCGGATGAGTTTGAGATGAAATTTGTCGGGCAGGGCTACGATGAGGCGCGTTCTATCGAGCAGACCCTCGATTTGGGGTGGTCACTTCTTGAAATGATTCCCAAAAAAGAATTGAAACGCGTGAAGGATGAAGAGATTGAGAAATATATGGGGAAGGTAGCGAGTAGTAAGTGGTAAGTGGTAAGTGGTAAGTAGTATGAAATTGAATGTTAATTCGACAAGGATGGAGTTGCAGAGGCTTAAAAAATCTCTCACTCTCGCCCGCCGGGGATGGAAACTGCTGAAAGACAAACAGGACGAACTTATGCGGCTTTTTCTGGAAAAGAAAGATTTGTTTTTTTCTCTCTACGACAATCTTAACGACGAGATGAGGAAAGTTTTTTCTCTTGGGATTATGGGAATTTCCTTTCTCGGGCGGGATGATGTCAGCGAACTTTCCGGGCTTTCTCAGCGCAGGGTCAACCTTGAAAAAAAAGAAAAGCATCTTTTTAATTTGAAGGTTTCGGAATTTGAGGTCAAAAAAGAGGGGAAAATTTTCAACTGGGACAAAACTGAAAGCGTCGTTTACTGGAATAATGCCGTAGCGCGGCTTGACGAACTTCTTGAAAAAATAATCGAAGTCGGAACGCTGTTTTTCGAGATAGAAATTCTCTGCCGCGAAATCGCCGCCACGAGGAGGCGTGTGAATTCGCTGGAATACATAATGATTCCCAATCTCGAGGATACAATAAAATACATAAGTTTCAAACTGGAGGAAATGGAGAGGGCGAGCACAGTCCGCCTGATGAAAGTCAAGGAAATTGTCAGAAGCCATTAGCAAGATGCCGAAGGCATATTGCTTGGGTTTGCCGCAAAGCGAGCAATTCCGCATGGAAAATGAAAGATTAAAAATTAAAAATGAAAAATGACAAATGAAAAAAAATAGTTCACAGTCCACAGTTCATAGAGGTTGGTAAAAGAAAATGAAAGATTAAAAATGAAAAATGAAAGATGAAAGGTGAAAGATGAAAAAGTTGAAAAGTAGGAAAGTAGAAAGGGTAAAAGACCCCCCTACTTAATCTCCCCCCCTAAAAGATTACTATAAGAA
>JAGHAK010000023.1 GCA_021161565.1 Elusimicrobiota bacterium
CCCAAAAAGATTTTTTTCTCGGACATAATGCCTCCTGTGATTTCTCCGTCTGCCCCTGTCGACAGTTGCGGGATAATCGATTTTGAAAATTCTACAAAATTTACTATACTTTATCAACATTCGTTTTCCCGTTGAGTTCGGGATGAGGAATGCGAAATTTGTCTTGGAGGTGTTTTTATGAGGAAGTTTGTTTTTGTTACCGTCGGAATTTTGTTGTTTTTTTCGAGCGGCGTTTCTGCGAAAAGCCGAAAAGGGAAGAAGAAGGGGTTTGTGAAAATAAACTTAAACAAAGCGCCTGTCGCGGAACTCAAAAAAATTCCCGGCATTTCAAAGAGCAAGGCGAAGCGGATTGTGGAAAACAGGCCTTTCTCGTCGATAGAAGACCTGAAGGAAATTTCCCACGAGACAAAAAGCGGAAAAACGAGTTTTGATTTTGCCACTTCGAAAGGAAAATGGAGAAAAAGTTTCCGCCTTTTGGTTGATGCTGGAATTTTTACCCTGAAAGACGGAACAGATGCCGTGGACCAGATTGCGCTTTATAAAAAACTTTTTCCCCAGCCGGTAGATATAAACAAGGCGACATTGAAGGAGTTGTCGGCATTGCCGGGCATTTCAAAGAGCAAGGCAAAGCGGATTGTGGAAAACAGGCCTTTCTTGTCGATAGAGGACTTGAAGGAAATTTCGCATGAGACAAAAAGCGGAAAAACGAGTTATGATTTCGCCACAAAAAAGGGCAGATGGAAAAAGGCGATAAAACCTCTGATAGAAAGCGGCAGGCTTGTTTGCGGAAGCAAAAAGAAATCCGGAAAAAAGAGGCATCCGAAGAAAAAGAAAAAACCGGCAAAAATCGAAGAGGAGGAGTTTCCCGAGTATGAAGAATATTAAAAAGATTCTTGTTTGCGATAACATTTCCGAAAGTGGACTGAAGGCTCTTTACGAGGCAGGGGATTTCGAAATTGTGAAAAAAGGCAAACTTTCTCCGGATGAGCTCGAAAAAATAATCCCCGAATTCGATGCTCTTCTTGTCAGGAGCGGAACAAAAGTCGGGTCAAAAGCGATAGAGAAAGCGAAAAACCTGAAGATTATCGCCCGAGCCGGCGTCGGAATAGACAATATCGACCTCGCCGCGGCCACGGAAAAAGGCGTTCTCGTGATAAACGCTCCGTCAGGAAACACGATTGCCGCCTGCGAACACACAATTGGATTGATTCTTTCCCTCGCAAGAAAAATTCCTCTGGCTGATGTGTCCGTAAAACAGGGAAAATGGGAAAAAAAGAAGTTTTTAGGCGTCGAACTTTACGGAAAAACAGCGGGTATTGTCGGCCTTGGAAAAATTGGTTTCGAGGTTGCCAAGCGCCTCGCGGGATTTCAAATGAAAGTTATAGGTTTCGATCCGTATTTGCCGAAAGGCGCGTTTTCGGAATACGGCATAGAACTGGTTGATTTTGATACGCTTGTGCGAACGGCGGACATTATTTCGGTTCATGTTCCCAAAAACGAAAAAACGGTGAATCTTTTTAACTATGAAGTTATGAGTGGGATGAAAAAGTCCGCTTTTCTTGTGAATTGCTCCCGCGGCGGAATTATCAACGAAGACGACCTTGTGAAAATTTTGGAAGAGGAGAAAATAAAAGGGGCGGCTCTGGATGTTTTCGGGAAAGAGCCGCTTGAAAGGGACGATTTAAGGAAACTTGCGAATATTGTTCTTACCCCCCACCTCGGCGCATCCACCGTGGAGGCGCAGGAGAAAGTCGCCAGATCCGTTGCCGGCGATATTGTAAAGTTTTTCGAAGGGGAAATTCCTCTCTCGTCGTGTAATTTCAGAATTTCAGGGGAATTTCCGAGAGACGATTATAATCTTTATGTCAAACTTGCCGAAAAGCTCGGCAGTTTTCTGAGCCAGACGACAAAAGGAGCGGAGACGGTAAAAATTGTTTACGGCGGGGAAATAGCCGAATGGGATAGGACTCCGATAAAATCAGCCTTTCTTCAGGGTTTTCTCGGGAATATTCTTGACGAAAGAGTGAATCTGGTAAATGCGGTGCCGGTGGCGAGGAAGCGCGGTTTGAGATGCGAGGAAGCGGAAAATCCCGAAAAGCGGAATTTTTTGAGATATATTTCGGTTTCATCACAGTCGCAATCGCTGAAAGGAATTGTCTATTTGAAAGATGTGCGCCTTGTGGAATTTAACGGTTTTGCGACAGACATTTCAATGGATGGCAATCTGATTGTCTTCTCAAACAGAGATATTCCTGGAATAATTGGAAAAACAGGCACGCTTTTGGGCGAATCGGGGATAAACATTGCTTCTATGGATGTTGCCCGCAGGGAAAAAAACAAAACAGCATTCACCATTATAAAAGTCGATGAAATTCCTTCTCCGGAAACGCTTGAGAAAATTGGCGAAATTGAGGGAATTTCGGATGTGATGCTGATAAAATTGTAAAAAATGTTTCACGTGAAACATTTTCTGCCCATCAGTAGTAAAATTCGCCGGTGGCGGATTTTTAGCACAATCCCCGATTTTATCGGGGATTGAAACTTTCTTGTCCGAAGCGGGGGTTTGGGGGAAAGGGAGTACCATTGCAATTATGAGGAAATTCAAAATAGGTCTTGCTCTTGGCGGCGGCGGAGTCCGCGGTCTCGCGCATGCCGGAATTTTGTCAGTTCTTGAAGAAAACGGCATAGTTCCCGATATTATCGCTGGAACGAGTATGGGTTCTGTTATCGGCGCTATGTATGCGGGTGAACCCGATGCGGAGATTTTGATTGACGAAATCGAAAATTTCTTTTCCGAAAGCATTTTGCTTCAGATTTCCGTTTTTTTTAGCAGGAAAAATGCAAATACGCCTCTTGGCAGAGTGATATCTTTTGCCCAACAGTTTTTTATACTCAACAGGTCATTTCGCGGCGTTTCGATTTTGTCCGAAAAGCAGGTTGAAAAAATTTTTTCACAGATTCCCATTCCCGGCGATTTTAACGATTTGAAAATTCCTTTCTGCGCTGTATCCGCGGATATAGGAAAGGGAGTTGAGGCGGATTTTTGGTCGGGCGATTTGAAGAAAGCGGTTCTCGCGTCCTCCGCCATACAGGGCATTTTCCCGCCGGTCGAGATAAAAGGAAGTTATTATCTTGACGGTGCCATTGTCTGTTCGATTCCGATAAATCCCCTTCTTGGATTGTGTGATTTTGTGATTGCCTGCGATGTCAGATCCAAAAGCAGAGTTGTTCCGCATTTTAAGAATGGCCTTGAAATTCTGAGCCGCGCGGATTCGATTTCCCAGCGTCTTCTTTCCGACTTGCAACTGGAAAAGGCGGATTTTGTTTTTCGCCCCGATGTTTCAGGTGTTCATTGGGCTAATTTCAAGCGCTTTGGGGACTGCATCGAGCATGGCAAGATTGAGGCGCGCACCAAAATTGGAAAATTGAAAAAACTGATAAAAACGAAAAAATTAAAAACCTTTCCCAAGCGGATTTTCAAGATCAGGTAAATGTTTCACATGAAACATTTTTCCGCTTCCGCGGCGAACGAATATGCGGTGGAGAATTCTGAAGTTCTCAAAAAACTGAATAGATATGTAAAGAATCTGGTGAAATGGAATTCCTACTTCAATCTTTTTTCATTTGAGAAAGATAGGGCGTTTGAGGAAATCGTCATAAAATCGCTTTATTTTGTCAAAGAAATAGAAAAACGCGCCACAGCGCCGCATATTGCTGTTTGTGATGTGGGCTCCGGATGTGGAATTCCCGGAATGGTTATTCAGATTTCGCTTCCCGTTTCAGAAGTCACTCTGATTGAATCAAACGGCAAGAAGGCTGAATTCCTGAGAAGAATGAAATACGAACTCGCTTTAGAGAATCTCGCAGTGGCAAACGAGAATGCCAGAGAGTTTGCCAGAAAATCCGGAAAAATATATAATTTCGTTGTCGGAAGGGCTTTCGGCGGAAAATTTTATGATTATGCTGCGAAACTTGTGAAGGATGACGGCAAAATTTTGTATTATCAGAAGTCGATGGATAAACGCAAATTCAGGAAAAAGCCGGACAGCGTGTTGAAATGCGAAAAAGGTTTTTTGGTTTTGTGGAATGGGTGAGATAATAGCGATAACAAATCAGAAAGGCGGAGTTGGCAAGACCACCACTGCGGTAAACCTTTCGAAGGCGTTAACCCTGCTTAAAAGGAAAGTTCTTCTTGTGGATATGGATCCGCAGGCAAACTGCACTTCAGGTTTCGGTTTTTCGCATATAAGCAGGAGCGTTTATGAAGTTTTGCTTAAAGGAACGCTGGATGGCGTCATTCTGAGGAGAGAAAAAACGCCGGATTTTGTGCCTGCCACGACGGATTTAACCGGCGCCGAAGTAGAACTCGTAAGCGTTGACAACAGAAATTTCCGTTTAAAAAACGCTCTTTCGGCTGTCAGGGGAAACTATGACTATGTTTTTATAGACTGTCCCCCGTCTCTCGGACTTCTGACGGTAAACGCTTTGACCGCGGCTGACAGCGTTCTCATTCCGCTTCAGTGCGAATTTTATGCGCTCGAAGGCCTTGGAAAACTTCTTTCGACTCTCAAATTTGTCAGGGACGCCTTCAACGAACATCTCTATGTAAAAGGCGTAGTTCTCACGATGTTTGACAGCCGGCTAAATTTGACAAATCAGGTTGCGGAGGAAATACGGAAGTTTTTTGGAGAGAAATTGTTCAGAACCGCGATTGCGAGAAATGTCCGTCTCGCGGAAGCGCCGAGTTTCGGAAGGGACATTTTCGAATATGACGGAAAATCTCGTGGCGCGGAGAATTATATTGCTCTGGCAAGGGAATTTTTGAAAAGGGAGAAACAGTGAAAGCGGTGATTCTGGCCGGCGGAGCCGGCACGCGTTTGAGACCGTTGACGACAAACCGCCCAAAGCCGATGATCCCACTGTTCAATGTGCCTGTTATGGAGCATTCCGTTCGTCTTCTGGCGAAACACGGGATAAAAGAGATTTTTATAACACTTTTTTACAGGCCCGAAATCGTCAGCAATTATTTTGGAACAGGCTCCCATTTCGGGGTAAAAATACATTATTCTACTGAGGAAGACCCGATGGGTACCTGCGGAGGACTTACGAAGATACGGCGGTTTTTGAAAGACGATTTTCTCGTTATTCCCGGCGACTGCGTGACGGATATAGACATCGGGAATATGGTTAAATTTCACAAAAAGAAAAAGTCAGCGGCCACGGTTGCCGTGCGAACGCTGAAATCCACGAGAGATTATGGAATTGTTATCCTGAACCGAAGCGGATCCATTTTGAAATTTCTGGAAAAGCCTATGGCTCATCAGGAATTTAGCAACACGGTCAACACCGGAATCTACTGCCTCAGCCCGAAAATTTTCAGATTTATTCCAAGGGGGAAGAGTTTCGATTTCAGCCTGAATCTTTTCCCTGTGCTGATAGAAAAAAAAGTGCCATTTTACGGTTTCCGGGATAATTTTTACTGGAGGGATATAGGGAATCTCGAACAGTACAGAAAGGTCAATTACGATATTCTGCGCGGTCTTGTCGATGTGGAAATTCCCGGCAGAAAGAGGGGCAAAGATATCTGGGTGGGGAAAAATGTGAAAATAGACAATGATGTCCTGCTGGAAGGCCCTGTTTTCATAGGAGACAACTGCCAGATTTCGCGGAAGAGCCGAATTTCGATGAGTGTTATAGGAGATAACTGTTTTGTAGGGGAAAATGTTAGCATAAACAGGGGAATCGTGTTTACGAATTCGTATATCGAAAATTCCTGCGAAATAGACGCTGCTGTAATAGGGAAAAGATGCCTGATAGAGTCCGGCAGCAGGATTCATGAAAACGGCATTGTGGCGGATGATTCGTTTATAGGCAAAAGAAGCGTCGTGAATGTGAATGTCAGAATTTGGCCAAATAAGAATATTTCCCCGGAATCGGAAGTGTCCGAAAATGTGATTTGGGGGATGACGAGCCGCAGGGAACTTTTTAGGAATTCTTCGATAGAGGGACCTGCGGACATATTTCTCACGCCGTCTTTTGTCGCCCGTCTTGGTCGCGGTTTTGCCACAATGTTTGATGTTGGCTCGCATATCGCTGTTTCGAGGGATTCGAGCAGAGTTTCGAGAATGTTGAAAAGAGCTTTTATTTCGGGTCTTATGTGTTCAGGAATAAATGTCTATAATCTGAGACTCTGCGCTTCCCCCATCCTTTCTCATTTTGTGAAAAATTCCTCTTCCGCTGCCGGAGTGCATTTCAAAATCGGTGCCTCCGGGCAAAATGCCGTTATAGAATTTTTGGACAAAGACGGTGTCCATATCGAGAAAAAGAACGCAGACGCTTTTGAACGCTTGATAACGAGGGGCGACCACAGGAGAGTTAATATCGAAAAAATGGGAGAAATTATCTATTCGCAGAATGTGAGGGAAAACTACAAAAGAAGCGTCCTGTCCGCGATTGACCCCGCCGCCGCGGACAGAATAACGGGGAAAACGGTTTTTGTAAAGGCGCCGCTCTTTACTCTCGGAATTTTAAATGAGTTGTTCGGCGCAATGGGCGTGCGGGCGATTTTGCAGACAGGCGTCGGCAAATTTTCGAAGATTATAGCGCTGAACGCCGACTGCGGCGTCGAAATCTCCGACGATTGCCGTGGCGTGATTCTTTACGACGAAAAAGGCTCAGTTGTGGACGGGGAGGTTCTTCTGGCTATATGGTTGGATAACTTTTTGGTTTCTGGGAAAAGGGAAAGGGTTGTTCTTCCGATAGATATAGGCGCGGGGGTTATGGAGATTCTTCGCCGCAAGAAACTTTCTCCCGTTTTTGCTTCCTGCCGCGGCGCGGATGTGCTGAGAAAGACCGTTCGGGACAGGGCTGTTTTTGCCTATTTTAATAATTGCTATTGCCTTCCGTCGTTTTCGCCGGTTTTTGACGGTATTTTTTTCGCTGTCAACGCGGCGGTTTCCCTGCTTTCTTCGGGTGAAAAATTTTCCGGGTTGGCAAAAAACTACAAAAAAAGAAAGGGTATCGAGAAAAGAATTAGAGTAAAAAAGCCGAATGCGGCGGAGATATACGCGAAACTCTGCGTTTCTTTTTCTAAGCGCCGCGACGCCGTTTTTTCGGATGGCATCAGAATTTCAACAAAAAACGCGGTTATTGTTATAAAACCGCCCGAATTTGGAGTTATAGAAGTTATGGCAAAAGGAGACAGGGAAAGAGTTGTTGAGGAACTCGCGAAATTCGAGAAAAAAATCATATATAGCGAACGGTAGTTATGGTGAGGATAAAGACTTTTGACTGGAGGGAATTTTCGCTCCGAAGCCTTGTCAGGGAGAAAAAATCCGCGGTTTCGGTTGTGATTCCCTCAAAAAACGAGGCAAAGACAATCGGCGGAATTGTTGGCTGTGTGAAAAGGCTGTCAAAAGCGGGGTTGGTGGACGAAATTGTCGTTATTGACGCGGGCTCCAGGGATGGCACCGTCCGCGCCGCAGCCTCCGCCGGCGCGAAAGTTTATGACGAGCGTCGTCTTCTTCCCCAATTGGGGAATTGTCTCGGGAAAGGCAACGCTATTTACAAAAGCATTTTTGTAACAACCGGAGAAATTATCGTTTTTGTTGATGCTGATATAGAGGATTTTGACGAAAGATTTATTGTCGGACTGCTTGGCCCCCTGATTAGAAATCCGCGCGCGAAATTCGCGAAAGCGTTTTACGGACGGCCTTTTGTCGTTGGAAAATCCGTACTGAAAAGCGGTGGCGGCAGAGTGACGGAAATTCTCGCTCGCCCGCTTTTGAATCTTTTTTATCCGCAACTCAACCCGCTGAAACAGCCTCTTTCCGGCGAATACGCCGTCAGAAGAGAGGTTTTGAAGAATATAGACATTCCGTCTGGATACGGTGTTGAAATCGCTTTCCTGATAGAAATTTTGAGAAAATACGGCGTAGGGTCATTAGCGCAGGTGAATCTGAAAACGCGGCGGCACAGAAATCAGCCTGTGTTGTCGCTCGGCAAAATGGGCTTTGAAATTCTGCGCGCTTTTATTCGCTTTGCCGAAAAAGACGGAAAATTGAAAGTGCAAGAAATTTCTGAAACTTACTTTAATCCTATCACCAGAATAAAAATTAAGAGCGCGCAGAGTTTCCACAAATCCGTTTTGCCGGGAAAAACCGAATTTATTTTTCTCAGACACGGAAAAACCGACTGGAACGAGAAAAAGATGATACAGTCGGGCACGGATATTCCTCTTAATTCGAAAGGCATCAGCCAGGCAAAAGCCGCTGCGGAAAAACTGAAAAAAGAGAGAATAACCGCGATTTACACTTCGCCGCTGCGCCGGGCGAAAAGAACCGCTGAAATCGTCGCTGCCAAATTCGGGATTTATCCGAGACAGGACAGTCGTCTTGTTGAAATTCATCACGGGGACTGGGTGGGTAAAAGCGAGGCTGAACTTGCCGCCCGCGATAGAGAACTTTTTAATAAATGGAAAAAACAGCCATGGCGGTATGTCCCGCCAGCGGGTGAAAAATGGGGTGATTTTCGAAACAGAGTGAGAAATTTTCTCAGGGATATCGGCAGAAGGCACGCTGGCGAAAAGATTTTGATTGTAACCCACAAAGGCGTGATTGCCGTTGCATCCACGATACTGAAAGGAGAACGGCTGGACAAAGTGAACAGATATCCGATTGGAAATTGCGAATGGACGAAGTATAAAATAGAAAACGAAAAATTGAAAATGAAAAATGAAAGATAAAAAATGGAAAATGACAAATGAATCCCCCACCTGCACGCAGGTGGGGGATGTAGCGGGCGACGTAAGTCGCCAAAAAAATGTAGATGCAGACCCTTGGTCTGCTAAAAAGCTGAAAAGAAGAAAAGTTAAAAGAACCCCCTACTTAATCTCCCCCCTAAAAGGGGGGAGAGAGGGGGGATTTTCCCTTATCAACTTGCCTGCCCGCCGATGTAGGTATATGTTTTCGGCAGGCGGGTCATCTTGTCAGCTTATCACCTTGTCAACTAAAAGAGGGAGGAAATATGACTCGTGAAGTTTTGGGAAGAGGTATCGAAGCGCTGATTCCCGTCAGAGAGGAAGGCAGAATTCACCAGATTAATGTGTCGGAAATAGTTCCGTCGGATTTTCAGGCAAGAAAAAAATTCGGCGGGGAATCACTTGCCGCGCTGGCGTTGTCCATAAAGGAAAACGGAATTATACAACCCATTGTGGTTGCGCCGTCCGGAAAAGGCTGGAAACTTATTGCGGGTGAGCGGCGTCTGCGCGCCTCTAAAATGGCGGGTCTTAAAAAGATTCCGGCGATAATAAAAGAATCGGACGGCGAAGAAATCGCTGTGACTTCGCTGGTGGAGAATATCCAGAGAGAAAATCTGAATCCGCTGGAAGAAGCGCGGGGAATTGCGGTTTTGATGAAGAACTTTTCTCTTACGCAGGAGGAAGTTTCCCGCCGGATTGGTTGCAGTCGTTCAAAGGTGGCGAATACGTTGCGGCTGCTGAAATTCCCGCAGGAGATTGTGGATGCTCTTGACCGCGGGCAAATCAGCGAGGGTCATGCCCGCGCTCTCGCGGCTATTGGAGACAGGAGAAAAAGAGAATATTTAATCAGAAAAATTTCGAAGGAGCATCTGACCGTAAGAGATATTGAAAGAATCGCTTTCGTGAAGAAAAGGAGAGGGGGAAGGAAAATCCTTCCGGATATCGCCGAAATTGCCGAAAAGATAGAAGAGACCCTTTCAACGAAAGTCGAGGTGAAGATGAAGAGCAGAAATCAGGGATATATAAAAATTCATTTTTTTTCGGATAAAGAGTTCGAAAGAATCACAAAGAGAATTCTCGGGAAGTGAAAATGGCGGACGCGATTGCCCACAATGCGGCAACCGCGACGATTTCTCCGGAGACATAATCAGCGAGTTTGAAAATCATAAGTAGGGTTACGGAAATAAAAATCGTGTGAAAAATCCATTTGCCGTATTTGGGGGGCAGGAACTTTTTACCGAGAGTGCCTGTTCCCAGAAGGATGCCCACAGCCGCTCCCATCAGCGGATTTAACCCGAGCCAGTAGACAAAAACAACAGAGAACGAAAAAAAGATTAAAGGAATAAGCATTTTTACACCTCCAGTTCAAATTATACAAAAACATCCTGAAATTTGCTAAATTAAACAATGCGGATTTTCACAAAGTATATTCTGAAAGAGTTTTTTTCGGTTTTTCTTGTCGCCATTTTCGTTCTCATAGGCGTTTTTGTGATAAATGACGCGATAAATTTCGCCGCCGCACTGATTTCGAAGGGCGCGAATATTATAGACATTTTCAGGATTTTTTGTCTTGGAGTGCCTGCTTCTTTTGTTTTTATTCTGCCTGTTTCTTTTCTCATCGGCTGGGTGACCGTCGTCAGTCGCCTTTCGGGGGATTTTGAAATTCTCGCCGTTCAGACTTCGGGAGTCAACCCGAGAACAATCCTGAAACCCGTCGTTTTTTCGGGGCTCATTCTCGCGGGTTTTATGCTTTACACGAATAATGTTCTTTCCCCATTTAGCGCCAGCAGAATGGATAGAATGATTAAAAAGACGATTTCAAAGAATCTGGTAAGATTAAAGAGCAGCACATTCGAAAAATTCGGCGATTTTATTTTTTACGCGGAAAAAGTGGAGGAGAACAGGCTGAAAAATGTGAGGATTTACAAACTTGAAAAAAATTTTCCCAGAATGGCGGTGTTCGCCGCCTCCGGCGAAATTAGGGAAAGCGCAGAACCCGCTGTGGGATTTTTTCTGAAAAACGGTTCTATGATTTTTAATGACCCCGGCGATAAGAGCAGCGTTGTGACGGTTAAATTCGGCGGATATTCCTTTTCCGTAGATACGGGTTTCAAGGCGGCTGGACACAGGAAAATCGTTCAGATGACTTCGAGGCAGTTGAGAGAAAGAATAAAGGAATACAGAAGGAAAAAACTGCCCGCGCGGTTTCTCGAAGTCGAATTTTATCTTCGCGGCTCTCTCGCATTTGGCGGTCTTTTTCTCGCTCTGGTCGGAGTTGTTCTGGCCACAAGAGTGAAATCGTCGAAAAGAGTTGCGGGCGTTGGCGTTTCGCTTTTTATCGTATTTTTTTACTGGTTTTTGTTTACTGCTCTGATTCATCTCGCCGAGAACGGTTGGGTGCGTCCGTGGCTTGCATGCTGGCTGCCGAACGGGATTTTTCTGGCACTGGCTGCGGCGTCGCTATGAAAATTTTTTACGCTTATATTCTGAAGAAGTTTTTGAAAGCCTTTGTTTTTGCCGCTTTCGGCTTTCTGACGATTTTCGTTTTTTCCGGGATTGTTTCGCGGATAGACATTTTTTCCAGATATCACGCGTCTTTTTCGCAGATTCTTTTTTTTATTTTGCTGAAAATTCCTGACTGGCTTCTGCGCGTGATTCCTGTGGCGCTTCTGATTGCCGAGGTTGTCACTATAGCGGAACTGAGAAAGCACAACGAGATTGTCGCCGCCCGAAGCGGAGGCGTGTCCATTATGAAAATAATGAAACCGTTTGTCTGGTTTGCGATAGCAATGTCGGTTTTTATGGGCGTGTTCGAAGACAGGGTTGTTCTGCGGTCCACGAATCTCGCGTACAAATACTATAATGAGACAATTAGGGGACAGAAGCCGAAAGAAAGGAAGGGGAAATTTTTTAATCTGATTTTAAACAAACCCGCTCCCGCTTTTTATTATCTCGGCTTTTACGACGCCGACACCGGTTCGGGTTTGGTTTTTTATTTTGAAAGACGCCGAGCCGGTTTGGTAGAACAGATAATTGCCGACAGTTTCAGGAATCGAAAAGGGAAGTGGATACTTTTTAATGGCGCTGAAAGGGTTTTTAACTCGGATTTTCTTGTGGAAAAAGCCGATGTGTTCAAGCGGCGGGAATATTATTTTTCCGTATCGCCGTCGGATTTTATCATCTCGCGACGAAGTTTCGCCGAAATGCCGCTTGGCGCCCTTGCTTCGCACATAAAAAAACTGAAAGCCGCAAATCTTCCATCGGTTTCGGAAAGGGTGGAGTTCCATTCGCGGATTTCGCAGGATTTCTCGCCGATCATCATAATTCTTATAGGCATTCCTTTTGGGTTTCTCCTTCCTGCCTCGGGCAGAAATCTCGCCGTTGTTTTAAGCGTCGTTATGAGTTTCGTTTACTGGGGGATTTTTTCTCTTGGGGTTTCTTTCGCCAGGACGCAGGTTCTTTCCCCTGTCATCGGGGCATGGTCAGCCAATGTTCTTTTTGCCGCTTCCGCGGTTTTTATTTTCAGGAGAAAGTTTGTATAAAAAGTTTTGTGTTGTCTTTTTTGTTTTTCTGTGGTTTTTCGGTTCTGTTTCCGCAGGAGAAATTCTTCTGAAATTCCGCCTCGGCGTCCCGAAAGAAAAGCAAAAAGAGATAATTGCTATGTCAAGTTCCACAGCAGTTGATTTTATCGATAAAATCGGTCTGTGGAAAATTGTTCCCGGCAACAAAATTGCGGACGCGGAAGTTATCGGTTTTCTCAAAAAGTTCAAAGAGGTTTTATACTGTCACAGGAGCAAGCGTCTTCGGGTTTTTGGGTCGCCTTCCGACCCGTATTTTTCCTCGGGTCACCAGTGGGGGCTTGCCGCTTCAAACGGAATAGATATGACGGGCGCATGGGATATTTCCGGAAGTTCGGGCCTATCATCTGTTGTGATTGCTGTGATTGATACAGGCGTTGACTACACCCATGAGGACCTTGAAAATAAAATGTGGCGGTCCGCCGACGGTTATTGCGGCTACGATTTTGTAAATGAGGACAATTCTCCGAAGGATGATTTCGGTCACGGAACGCATGTGGCAGGAATTGCAGCCGCAGAAACAGGGAATGAAGTCGGAATCGCAGGGGTTGCTGTAAATCCAAGGATTATGGCCTTAAAGATTTTAGATTCCGAAGGCAACGGAGACGAGTTTAATGAGGCGAAGGCTATTGTATGGGCTGTTGAAAACGGGGCAGAAGTGATAAATATGAGTTTGGGAAGTTCCGAATATTCAGCTGCGGAAGCGGACGCCTGCCAGTATGCTTTTGATAATGGGGTTTTTATTGCCGCTGCTTCGGGTAATGACAATTTGTCCACGGTTTATTATCCTGCTTCTCTGCCTACAACTATGGCCGTGGGGGCTATAAATAAATCCGGGCAGAGATGCTCAGAAAGCGACTGGGGTTTTGGTTATGGAAGCAATTACGGTTCGAATCTTGATGTTGTCGCTCCCGGGAACAATATCTGGAGTACAATGCCTTCAACCCATGTTAGATTAAATGATAAAGGTTTTCAGCAGAACTACGATCAAATGGACGGCACCTCAATGGCTTGCCCTTTTGTTTCAGGACTTGCTGCTGTTATTCTTTCAATAAGACCCGATTTTGGGCCCGGGGATGTGGAAGAGGCGATAAAGAGAAGCGCGAAGGACTATCCGAATTTTTCTGTTTATACGGGATATGGCTTGATAAACGCTAAAAAGTGTATCGAGTCGCTTACTGCATACGTTCAGAATCTTAGTGTCTCCATCACGCCGTTTCCCAATCCGCTGAAGGTTGCTTCCGGCGTAAAACTCAAATTCGCCTTTAGCGATGCGCCGCAGAGAATAAATGACTTCAAAATTTTTGATTTTTCGGGGAGAGTTGTGGCAA
>JAGHAK010000095.1 GCA_021161565.1 Elusimicrobiota bacterium
CCACATCAACCGAAAGGGCGGTTTCCTTCATTTAATATGAATAATCCGGGTTAGATCTGTGGTTAGCGGCGTTGAGGAAGGTGAATTACTACTGAGGGCAGGAAATGGCGTAAAGATAAACCCAGATTTTTCATTAGAAAAATCTGTCCTTTGGACCGCCCTATCTCTGATAGGGCGGGGTTAACCCCGCCCCTGCGTGCAGGGGCGGCACTGCGTGCATTTTTTGCCTAATGCAAAAAATGGGTTAATCTTTCGTTGCCGCTCAAATTCTTTGTCTCTTGCGCAGAAGTTGCAACGAAAGATTCCACTTGTGTAAATAGTTCGAGTATTGTATAATATAATATGGCATTAAAAAAGACGAGAAGAAAATACGACAGAATCAAGGAGACGGTTCTTCTTGATATCTACAAGCCCGACGCGTTCAAGCCGACATGCAGGGCATGCCTCACCGATATCAGCGTGGGCGGCGCGGGTTTCGAGTCGAGCGTCAAATTCAACCTCAACGACAAAATAAATCTCGTCTTTACGATGTCGAGCGGCAAGGAATATATTCTCGAGGGCGTCATCAGGAGAGTTTCGCGTTCCACCGGCACTTTTTCCTATGGCGTGGAATTTTTATCTGTCGGTTTTTTCAAAAAGTTTTTCATTAAGAGGTTTATCAAAAAACTTTTAAATTCCGCATAAATGAAGTATCTTTACGCTCCGTGGAGAGACAGGTATTTTTCGCGCAAGCCCAAAGGTTGCCTTTTCTGTAATGCGGCGAAAAGCCACCGCGACAAAAAATGGTTTGTTTTCCACAGAGGGGAAAAATGTTTCGGGATGGTCAATCTTTTTCCATATACAACTGCGCATGTTATGGTTGCTCCGACAAGGCACTGCGGCGATTTTTCGAAACTGAAAAAAGATGAAATCACCGAAATGTTTGATATCGCACAGAAAATTTTGAAAGCGTTGAAAAAAATTTACAGATGCGAAGGGTTTAATCTCGGAGTGAATCAGGGTTCAGCCGCCGGCGCGGGTTTTGCAGGGCACATTCATCTCCACATCGTCGGCAGATGGACGGGCGACACCAACTTTATGACGACTGCGGGGTCAACGCGGGTAATCTGCGCCGACCCGGAAAAATTGTACGGTGAACTGAGGGATTTTTTCAAAAAGTGATGAAAGTTTCGTTTTTTTCGTCGGAAGCGTTTCCGTTCGCAAAAACCGGCGGTCTTGCCGATGTGGCGGGGGCTCTCCCTGCGTCTCTGGCGAAGAGAAAAATTTCCGTAAGGGTTTTTCTTCCTCTTTACGGGTGCGTTGACAGGAAAAAATTCGGGATAAAGAAGATTGCCGCAGGGAAATTGAATATGAAAGACCTGTTTCTGGATTATTCGGTTTACAAAACCCGAACATCGGGAACGGATTTTTATTTTATATCGCAGAAAAGATTTTTTTCGCGCCCCGGCATCTACGGCCCGCCCGGGGGCGATTACAAAGACAACGCTTTGAGATTTATTTTTTTTCAGAAAGCGGCTCTGGATTTTCTGAAGAAGAGAAAAATGAGGACGGACATTTTTCATATAAACGACTGGCAGACGGCTTTGATCCCGAGATTTCTTCCGCTGGCTGGTTTGCGGGGGAAGACCGTTTTGACAATACATAATCTCGCGTATCAGGGAATTTTTGATGTGAAATTTATCCAGTATGCTTCGATGTCAGCGAGCGACCTGCATTTCGGAAGAATTAATTTTCTGCTTGATGGAATAAAAAAAGCGGATTTTGTGACGACGGTGAGCCCGTTTTACGCCCGCCAGATTCTGACGAGAAAATTTGGTTGCGGGCTCGAAAAATTTCTCCGGCGGAAAAATGTGAAGGGAATCCTCAACGGGATTGACTACGACGAATGGAATCCCGCCTTGGATAAAAGCATCGCCGAAAATTATTCGGCGGTATTGCCACGGGGGAAAGACAGATGCAAAGAGGCGCTGATGAAAGAACTTTCTCTGGATGCAGGGAAGACTCCGCTTTTCGGTTTTGTCGGCAGAGCGGCGGACCAGAAGGGTTTCGATATTATCGCCGATTCTCTCGAAGGAATTTTGCAAAAAAATGTTTCGTTTGTTTTTCTCTGCGACGGTGACAGACGCTATAAAGAAATTCTGACGAAGCAGAAAAAAAGGCATCCGCGCGGGATTTCAGTGAATTTCAGATTCGACGAAGTTCTCGCGCGCAAAATTTATGCCGCTTCCGATTTTTTTTTGATGCCGTCGCGGTTCGAGCCCTGCGGGCTTGCGCAGATGATCGCGATGCGCTACGGCGCGATTCCCGTGGTCAATCCCATCGGCGGACTGAGAGACACCGTTTTGGATATAGACGGCGAAAAAAGAAAAGGTTCTGGAATTTATCTGAAAAATTACAGCCCTTCCGCTCTTTCGGCGGCGGTGCACCGAGCGGCGAAACTTTTTGACAGCCCTGTCCGGTTCAGGTCAATAAGAAGGGAAATAATGAAGAAACGGTTTTCCTGGGATGCTTCGGCTCGCGGTTACATTGGTATTTATAAAAAACTTTCATGCGCGAGGTGATATGATAAAAATAGGAATTTCCACGGGGCTTTTTTACCACAAGAGCATTTTCTACTATCTGGACAAAATAAAGGAAGCGGGTTTCAACATAGTGGAACTCTGGGCGGGCGCGAGCAAATGGGGAAAGGAGACGCATTTCGACTACAATGATATGGAAG
>JAGHAK010000102.1 GCA_021161565.1 Elusimicrobiota bacterium
GTAGAAAAGGTAAAAGAACCCCCTACTTAATCTCCCCCCTGGAAGGGGGGAGAAAGAGAGGGGGGATTTTCTCTTATCAACTAATCAACTTGTCGACTTATCAACTAAAAGAGAAGATGAAAAATGAAAGATGGAAAATGACAGATGAAAGATTAAAGATTAAAGACGGAATATGGATACTGAGTAACAGGAGCACTCTGGTTACTGATTACTGGTTTCTGGTTACCGATTTTCCAGGGAAGTGAGGTGTTAATATGGATTTGATGACGATTTCCGGATTGATAATAGGCGTGGCTGCGGTCTGGTTTGTTCTTTCCGCCGGAGGCATTCTCAAACTGCTTTTCAATCTTCAGGCGGCGATTCTTGTTTTCGGCGGCGTTATCGGGGCCACTTTAATCACTTATCCATGGAGTTTGATAAAAAAAATTCCGAAGTGCACCTGGTTTATGTTCTTTCCCCGCAGATTCTTGTCGCAGCGGCGGATTGTCGCGATTTTTGAAAACTGCTCGAAGAAAGTTCACAGAAGCGGAATAGACCAGACTCTTCTTGAGGAAGTTCCGCCCGGAAACATTTTTTTTCGGCGCGCTATGTCTCTTCTCGTCGATGGTTTCGAGGCGGATTTTATAAAGGAGACGCTTAAAAAGGAAATAGATTATCTGAAGAAGAGGCACAGGCAAGTTTACGAGGTTTTCAGGTCGATGGGGGCGTACGCTCCCATCTTCGGTTTACTGGGAACGTTGATAGGAGTCGTTCAGGTTTTGAGAAACTTGACCGACCCCGTCAGCATGGGTGCTTCGATGGCGATCGCCATTACGACGACATTTTACGGAATTTTTTCGACGAACTTTATTTTTCTTCCCATTGCAGGAAAACTCGAAGCGCTCACCGAAAAAGAAGTTCTTGCGGACAGTCTCATTATAGAAGGCGTCCTGTCTCTCAAAAACGGCGAAATTCCATCGGTAATAAAGAAGAAACTGGAATCGTTTGTGGGGGCGAATGAAAGAAAATAAAAAGTCGCCTGTGTGGCTGACGATTTATTCGGATTTGATGACAAATCTTATGCTTTTTTTTCTGATGCTCTATGGAATCACAAGGATGAGTGTCGAGGTGAAATCGTCGCTT
This sequence comes from Elusimicrobiota bacterium, assembly GCA_021161565.1. Classification (GTDB taxonomy): domain Bacteria; phylum CG03; class CG03; order CG03; family CG03; genus JAGHAK01. Next base: position 1,123 of record JAGHAK010000102.1, read on the forward strand.
CTCGAGTCGATAGTGGCGCATTTCAAAAATCCCGAGAAACAGAAGATTGTCCTTCAGGCGTTCGAAAAATCATCGGACGAACTGAAAAAATTTATGGCAGACATAAAAAAACAAAGCGCGGTGGAAGATGTCCTCTCAGAAAAGCGCGGATACAGGATTCTGCTTAAAGCGCCTGTCGTCTTTTATTCGGCGAGCGCTCGTTTGAGAAGCGACACGGCCGGCGTTCTTTCCGGTCTCGCCGATTTCCTGAAAAAAATTCCCAATACGATTGAGATCGCGGGACACACGGACGATGTTCCTGTGGCGGGAACAAAGTGGAAATCGAACTGGGAACTTTCTCTCGCCAGAGCAGAAAGCGTGAGGAAGTTTCTCATCAAATGCGGAATCAACCCCGCCAAAATCTGCATTGCGGGTTATGGCGACACGCGTCCAGTATTCCCGAACGACAGCGCCGAACATCGACGCTACAACAGAAGAATAGAGGTCATTGTACTAAATGAAATTCCGAAATAAAATCGTTATCGGCGGGCTTGTTCCTTTGTTTTGCGTTTCAGCGATTTTGTTTTTTACCGTCGACGGCTTTCTTCGGAAAATTGACAGGCAGGCAGAGCAGACAAAAATCGACGAGATTGCCGAAAATGTCGAAGACGAGGTAAACAGGCACTTGAGTATTGTCCAAAATCCGTTGCGGGAAACATTCGCGGAGTTAATTTCAAAACTTTACTCCTGGAACGAAATAAACGGATTTTTTATAAAATTTGCTTCGGTTTATCCGCAGATAGAGCGAATAGCCCTCGTAAGAGGCGGCAAAAAAATCGTGGAAATTTCGAAATGGCCGCGGGGTGTCCTTGACAGGACTCCTGTCAACAAAAATACATCCTTGAGCAATATTTTCTGGTTTAATAAAAAACCGTTTGTCAATTTCGAAATTCGCTCGGTCGATTTTGTCGTTTCCGGAACGATTGAACTGGCGAGCCTTTTCAAAAAAGTTAATTCTTTTACCTTTAGCCCGTCGGGCAAAATTAAAGTAGTTTCGTCGAAGCCGCGGAATAATATCCGCGGCAAAAATGTTCTTTCGTTTCCGCTGTTAAACGGCGAATGGTCTTTCGAACTGAATGACGATTTCTCTGCCCTGAGCAATCCCGAAAAGCGGTTCCGTCGTATTTTTTTGGGTTTTATGCTTATTGGTTTTCTGATTTCCTTCGCGGTTCTGAAAGTCATTTCCGACGATTTCGCGAGAAAACTCGGGGATTTTTCCTCCGGCCCGGGAGACGAATTTTCCGCGGTTTCGAAAAAAATAGGGGAACTCGAAAAAAAGAACAAAAAACTTCGCGAACTGATAGAGGCGCAGGATTCCGTAGGGATTCTCGGCAGAAATGTCTCCGTAATCGGGCACGAACTCAGAAACCCGATTTCCGCTATAAAAAACGCTCTTTATTTTATTTCGACGCAGATTTCCGAAGATGTAAAAAAAAGCGATGTGGGAAAGCATCTGAGGATTATGAAAAACGAAACAAAAATGATTTCCCATATGATTGAGGACATCCTTACGCTTTCGCGAATAAAACCGCCTCTTCGCACGAATTGCGACATAAACGAAATTCTTTCAGAAGTCGTTTCCGTTTTCGGCGAGGACGAAACGCTTGTGGAGTTTTATTTCGAAAAAGGCGGTATTCCGAACATAAAAGCGGATGTGGCGGAAATGCGTCAGGTTTTTTCGAATCTGATAAAAAACAGCGTTGAAGCGATAACGCCTCCCGGCAAGATTTTCATAAGGACTTCGTCGGCGGGGAAGGGCGTCAAAGTGACAATAAAAGACACTGGTTGCGGCATTCCGAAATCGAAACTTGGCGAAATTTTCAAACCATTCTATTCCACGAAAAGCGCGGGGATGGGTTTCGGTTTGGCAACGGTACGCAAAATTGTGGAAGAAAGGCACAACGGAAAAATTTCCGTTCGCAGCGCCGAAGGACAATTCGCGGAGTTCGAACTGTTCTTTCCAGCGGAGGGATGAAATGTCGGATAAAAAAATTCTGATTGTTGATGACGATTTTAGCGTCAGGGAGACAATTACGGATATTCTCAAATCGCAGGGATGGTTGGTGGAAGGCGTGCCCACAGGCAGAGAGGCGGTTGAAAAAACCGAGGAAAAAAATTTTGATTGCGTAATTCTCGATTTGAGACTTCCCGATTTCAACGGTTTTGAGATTATCGAAAGAATAAAAAACAAGGTTGATAAGAGCAAAATCGTGGTGATAACGGGATACGCGACTGACAGGATAATCGTGGACGCTCTTTCCAAGGCGGAGTATTTTCTGCTTCTTAAACCAGTCGAGCCGAAGCAGTTAATTTCGGTGGTCGGAAAAATTCTCGAACAATGAAAGAATCGAACTGGATAGTCCCCTACGGAAATCTGATGACGATTCTGATGATTTTTTTTCTTCTTCTTTACGCTTTTACATATTTGACGGGCAGAGTCAGATACGAAAAGGTTGTTGCCTCGCTCGCGTCGGGTTTCGGCCGAAATTTTCCGATGAAGGAAGTTTCGATGGCTGAATATCTGGAAAAATATTTCGCGCGCAAAAAGGATTATGTCAGAAGCCTTTCCATCAGCGCCGACAGGGTAAAACTCGTTTTCAACATTCCGCTGCTTTTCGATAAAAACAGCGCTGAAATCAAACCTGCCGCAAAAAACATTCTTTCCGATATTTACAAAGTCGTAAAAGACATTCCGAATGAAATCATAATAGAAGGGTTTTCAAGAAAACTGAAATCCGGCGACGGAATGTATATTTCCGCGGAGCGGGCACTCAACATCGGGAAGTTTTTCATAAAAAAGGGAATCGACCCGCGAAGGATTGTTCTGAAAGGATATGGTGCGCAGAGGCCTCTCTTCAGCGCTCCTGAAAAACAGCCGCTCAATGACAGAGTCGAAATCAGCATACTCAGGCAGGTTCGCGAGGTTCCGGTTCCCCGAAGCAATCGTCTTGTGAAAATGAAAGAATTGTTTTTTTACGGCGAGCATTATTACAGGGAGGGGGATTTCCTTCAAGCGGAAAAATACTTCGAAAAAATTCTGGCAATCGACCCTTCGCACTGGAAAGCGCGAAAGATGATAGAAAAGTGCCGAAGGAAAATGGGCAGTTTCAAACAGCAAACATCCCGCAGGAATCAAGACCGTACTGCGGCAGTCAGGAATTAAACGCGGAAATTCGCAGTTTTATCAAAAAAATCTGTATGAAAAATTTCAAAGAATCTATCAGCGGCCTGACTTTCGAATCGTTCGAGTTCCGCCACACGACGCCTGTCTCGCTGACTTTCATTCCAAGTTTTTTCGCCAGATAGAGAACTTCTATATCGAAGGCGAAGCCGTCCGTTTTAAGAAGCGGGAAAATTTTTCCCGCCGCTTCTTTTCGAAACAGTTTGAATCCGCATTGCGTGTCTCTGAAATTTCTCATAATGAGTGTTCGCACGATTGTCCGGCAAAAAAAACCGATGACTCTGCGCAAAAACGGTTGAGGTGGACAAAGTTTGCTTTCGGGCATATCTCTGGATGCGATGACAATATCGCTCCCGGCCTCGACCGTTTTCATAAAACTGCCGAGATAGGAAATATCCGTGGAAAGGTCGGCGTCGCTGAAAAGAATTAGATTTCCTGAAGAGTTCAGAACGCCTTTTTTAACTGCGGCACCTTTGCCTTTTTTTTCCTGTTTCAGAATTTTTACAAGCATCCTCGTTTTTTGCGCCGCCGCTTTTTTTGCGGTCTCATCGCCTGAGCCGTCGTCCACAACGATTATTTCGCCTTCTAAATTCTGTTCGGTGAAATAGGAATCTATTCTGGCGATTGTCCTTGCGATGATTTTCTCCTCGTTGTAGCATGGCACGACGACCGAAATGAAACTGTTTTTCATTTTGCGATTTTAGCAGTTTTCGAACCTTTTGAAAAACGTTTGACTGAGATATTTTAATGAAAAATTAAAAATGTAGCGGGCGACGTAAGTCGCCAAAAAAAGTGAAAAAGTAGAAAAGTAAAAAAGTAAAAAAGTTGAAAAGTAAAAAGTGAAAAAAGATTTCTCGCTATCGCTCGAAATGACAAGGGAAATAAAA
>JAGHAK010000119.1 GCA_021161565.1 Elusimicrobiota bacterium
CACGAGAATTATCAAATTGCCGCCGGGAAAAGAATCCCCTACAGCGATTTTGACGCGGTGAAAAAAACGATTAAAAAATTGCAAAAAGAGAACAGGATGTAGAGGAGGCAAAGTGCTTTATCATCTTTTATTTCCGTTGAGAGAAATTTTTTTCGGCTTCAATGTTTTCAAATACATAACTTTCCGGTCACTTGGGGCGGTCATTACGGCGTTTGTTTTTGTTTACATATTTATTCCTAAATGGATTGATTTTTTCAAAAGAAAAAATCTTCTTTCCGCCGTCAGGGATGATTCTCTCGAAAATCACCGCAAGAAAGTTTCGGTTCCCACAATGGGCGGCGTCGTGCTGATTCCCGTGATTGTTTTGTCGGCTTTTCTCTGGATGAGGCTCGACTGCCGTTTTGTCTATGTCGTGATTTTGACTCTTCTCATACTTTTCGTCTGCGGCGTTATGGACGATTACAGAAAGTTGAAGATGAAAACCTCGAAGGGGCTGTCCGCGCGGAAGAAACTGTTTTTCCAGATCGCCTCTGGTTTTATTCTCGGGGTTTATCTGTGGAAAAATCCTGTTTCTACGGTTCATTCAATGGATGTTGCGATTCCTTTTTTCAAGAATATTTTTCTGAAATTTGGCGTTTTTTACATTTTTTTGGTTACTCTTATTATCACGGCTTCATCCAACGCGGTCAATCTGACCGATGGTCTCGACGGCCTCGCTGTCGGGACGATAATGCTTGTCGCCCTGACTTTCGCGATACTTGCCTATATTGCCGGAAATGTGAAATTTTCATCCTATCTTGGTTTTGTTTATGTCAGTGACGCAGGGGAATTGACGGTTTTTTTGTCGGCTGTGCTCGGCGCTGGGCTCGGGTTTTTATGGTTTAACGCTTATCCTGCCGAAATTTTTATGGGCGACGCAGGGTCTCTTCCTCTGGGCGGCGTTCTTGGAGTCGTGGCGGTTCTTACGAAACAGGAAGTGCTTCTGTTCCTTTCCGGCGGCATTTTCGTTCTTGAGGCGCTGTCGGTGATTATACAGGTGCTGTACTATAAAAAAACATCAAAAAGGGTTTTTAGAATGGCTCCTCTTCATCACCATTTCGAACTGAAGAACTGGCATGAATCGAAAGTCGTGATAAGATTCTGGATTCTGGGAGTTTTCTTTATGATTCTCGCGTTTATCACTTTGAAAATTAGATGATAAAAATCAAGAATAAAAAAATTCTTGTCTGCGGCTGGGGCGCGACGGGAAAGTCTGCGGCTTCTTTTTTGAGAAGAAAAGGCGCCGTTGTGGCGGTTAGCGATGCGAGGAAAATCCGTCCGCCGAAGGGTGTTGTTTTCATTCCGCAAAGCGAAATAGCCGATAATCTCACCGGTTTCGATTTGCTGCTCCTTTCGCCCGGAATCGACCCGCGAAAGATGTTCGTCCGTAAGGCAAAAAAGATGAAAATACCCGTAGCAGGCGAATTCGAGTTTGTGTGGCAGTTTCTTCCAGCCTCGTCGAAAAAAATCATTGTCACAGGAACAAACGGAAAATCCACGGTGACAACGCTCATCGCCGGAATTCTCAATTCGGCTGGTCGTCCATGTGTTGCCTGCGGAAATCTCGGCCGCCCCCTTTCCGCGGTCGCGGACCGCTTGGGAAGGGATATTATTGTCGCGGAAGCATCGAGTTTCCAACTTGAGCGGCAATTCCTTGCGGGAAGTTTTTCCGCCGATGTGAGAATCCTTCTGAATATAACAGCCGACCACATTTCGAGACACGGGTCTTTCGGGAAATATGCGGAAATAAAGAGAAGCGTTTTTTCTGGAATTGCGAATGGGCAGTTTGGAATAAGCGGAGTCGCTGTAAGGAGAAAAAATGTTTTTATTCTGGGCCGGGACATAAAATTTAATGGCAATGCGATCGTCTATTCCCGCGCTTTCAGAAAAAGATTTCCCGGAATCCGCGAATTCTCGCTGAAGCTATCCCGCGTCAAATTTTTCTTCGAGGCGAACAGGGATAATATTCTCGCTTCCGTTGCCGCAGTCGCCCCATTCGGCATTCCCGCCGAAAAAATCGAAAGGGCGATTTATGAGTTCAGGCCTTTGCCGCACCGGCTTGAAAAAGTGGGCGCTGTGGACGGAGTGGAGTTTATCGACGATTCGAAAGCGACGAATGTGTCTTCGACGGTTTTTGCTCTGCGCAGCCTTTCCAAACCCGTCATTTTGATTCTCGGCGGCAGAGACAAGGGGACAAGCCTTCGGCCTATTTTAAGATACGCCGGGAGGATAAAGAAAATAGTCGCTTACGGGGAGGCAGGCAGAAGAATCCGCGAAAATTTCCGTGGCAGGATTCCTGTGAAATTTGTTGAAAATTTTTTTGACGCGGCTGATGAGGCGCGCCGCGGTGCCTGCCAGGGAGATGTCGTCCTTCTCTCACCGGCGTGTTCTTCATACGACCAGTTTGAAAATTTCGAAAAAAGGGGGAATGCCTTCAAGCGATGGTTAAAAAACATTACGAAAAAGAAGCGTTGATGGCTGTTTCTTTCGCTCTCGCGGCGATCGGACTGATTATGATTTTGGATATATCGTCCGTCAGATGTTCCGCGAAGGGAATAAGCCCGTATGCCGTTTTTCTAAAACAGTTTCTCTGGTTTCTTCTATCGACAGTTGTATTTTTTCTGATGTGGGAGGTGGATATAAGCACAATCAGAAAGTTTGCTTCATACGCCATCGTGGTTTCCGTGCCGGTTTTAATAGTGCTTCTTATTCCAGGGATTACTCCGTCGGTAAAGGGTTCTCATCGATGGATTTTTCTGACTAAATCCATAGCGATTCAGCCCGTGGAGTTTGTGAAAATTTTCTGGATTGTCTATCTTGCGGATTATCTCGACCGGCACAGAAAAGATCTTTTCGATTTCAAGGTCCTTGTGGGTCCGCTTATAATCCTTATCGTTCTCGCCGGTCTCGTTTACAGCCAACCGGATTTCGGAAGCACGGTAATTCTTTTGACCGTTTTTATGATTGTTTTTTTTCTCGCTTCCGTTCCCGTCAGCCGTCTCGTCGGACTCGCTCTTTTGGGGTTGCCTTTTCTTTACTGGGCTGTTTTCGCCAGCGCCTACAGAAGAGACAGAATAATCTCATTTCTCAATCCGTTCAAATACGCTTCCGGCGAGGGATATCAGTTGACAAGGTCGCTGATAGCAATCGCTTCGGGAGGAATTATCGGCAAGGGGGCGGGGTCATCCACATCCCGTTTGATGTATCTTCCGGCGGCGCACACGGATTTTGTTTTTTCGGTTTTCAGCGAGGAATTCGGGCTGTTGGGCTCGATCTTTATTTTAACTCTTTTTGTTATTTTTACCGTCTGCGGTTTTCGCATGGCGATAAGATGCAAGGATAATTTTTCGAGGATCCTGATAGCAGGGCTCACTTCGCTTATTGCTTTTTCCGCGTTTGCGAATATAGCGGTTTGTGTGGGGCTTCTCCCGACAAAGGGTTTGGCCCTGCCTTTTATGAGTTACGGCGGGTCCAATCTGATTTCGACTTTTCTGGCGGTCGGGCTGATTACGACGGTTTATATGGAAAGTGCTGAGAGGTTATACGCTCGGTAAAAATATTGAGGTTTTGCCATAAGCTAATGCAAAAATCGAAAATTAAAATGAAAGATAAAAAATAAAAGATGAAAGATGGAAAATGAAAAAAATAGTTCACAGTTCACAGTTCATAGAGGTTAGTAAAAGAAAATGAAAAA
>JAGHAK010000128.1 GCA_021161565.1 Elusimicrobiota bacterium
AAACAGATTTTTTTCGGATTCGGCAATTATTATTTTCCTTTTGCTTCCCACAGTCGGGTCAACAACACAAACAAAAACAGTTTTATCGAAATACTTTTCGCTTATTGAGAGTTCGAATCCCGCCGCGAAGATGTCGCCCGGAGCGATTCCGTTGTTCAAATCGGCAATCTTCGCGGAAGGATTTATTTTCGCGATGACGCCTTTCATAATTCCCGTAAAAGGGCTGTCATATCCGAAATCCGTAAGCAAAGCGATTGTATCATGCTTCATTTCGCTTTTTGTTCGCTATTCTCTATCCCCTAAGGCGGCCTTTGGCCGCAACCAAAATCCCCCTCTGTCCCCCTTTTTCAAAGGGGGATGTAGGAGGATTTGTTTTCTTAAATACTCTCCAAATATCAAAAACTTCTGCGCAATCTGCGTAGAAGTTGCAACGTGAGACTCTAATCTCTATCTTTGCCGTGGGTGGGAGTCCTTCTCCCCCGTCGTAGCCACTGTCCTTCGGACCCCAGGGCGCTCACCGTCTCGCGCCCGTGCCTTTCCCTCGCCTTCGGCTCGGTCGTCGCTCTTTATTCATCGCGACCGGCACCCTCCGAAGCCTGCCGCCCTCGCTGTCGCTTCGCTTTTCATCCGTTAAGGATGCGCTCGGGTCGGCTTCGACTCCCACTTCTGAGTAACCCATCTTTGCCGTGGGTGGGAGTCGAACCCACACGGACAAATGTCCACCGGTTTTTGAGACCGGCGCGTATGCCAATTCCGCCACCACGGCACAAATGTTACGGGGTAAATATGCCAGCCTGCCCCATTATAGCAAAATCCGACCGAAACAAAAACTTTTCAGAAAAATCCTTTTTAGAACCCTGAAAAGAAAAACCGGAAGATTCGCGATTCTCCTGAATCGATAAGGTTCTTTCAAAAATCTAAAAAACCATTCAAGCCCCATCCGCCTGAAAACAAAATTAACCCTCTTAATCTTTCCCGAAACGACATCAAGCGTTCCGCCTATGCCCATACATATACAATCGAGATGCCCGAAATTTTCGCTTATCCACTTTTCCTGATTGGGCAAATCCAGCGCGACAAAAAGAAAATCGGGTTTTGCCGCCGCGATTTTTTCAACGGGATTCGGAGCATAGCCGTTTAATCTTCCTGCGATTTTCAGTCCCGGAAATTTTGCCGCGAGTTTCCGGACGGAACCCCTGTTGGAATTATCCGATGCTCCGTAAAAAAAAACGGAAAAGCCGTTTTTTTCGCAAAACTTCAAAATATTCTCGAAAAGTTCTATTCCCTGAAACCGAGGTATCCATTTTCCTTTAAGAAGTAACGCGGCAAGGGAAATTCCGATGGAATCGTTTACGCACACGGCATTTTTCAAGATTTCAAGAAAACGCCTGTCTTCAAAAGCGCAGTTCATCATCAACGCATTCAGCGTGACAATCCGGAATTTTTCGCCGGAAAGGGCCTTCGAAAAAATCTCCTCGCAAACGCCTTCCCTGTCGGAAAAAATGACAGGAACTCCGAATATTTTCAGAACTTTATGGTTCAAATTTTCGGTACTTTACTGACACGACTTTCGAAACGCCGGCTTCCTCCATCGTTATCCCGTAAATAACATCCGCCATTTCCATCGTTCTTTTGTTATGGGTCATTATGACAAACTGCGTGGAGGAAGTGTAGTCCTTTACCAGTTTGTTGAATCTGACGACATTAGCGTCATCAAGCGGCGCGTCAACCTCATCCAGAATGCAGAAAGGGGACGGCTTCACCTGAAAAAGAGCGAACAGCAGAGCAATCGCCGTAAGAGCCCTTTCCCCTGTGGATAACTGCGAGAGGGCGCTTATTCTCTTTCCCGGAGGACAGCCCATAATTTCGACTCCGCTTTCGATGAGATTTTCCTCGTCCGTAAGCCACATTTTCGCCTCGCCGCCTTCAAAAAATTTTTTATAGACGGTTTTGAAGTTTTCCGCCGCGGTGTTGAAAACCCGCAGAAAATTGTCTTTTATCTGCTTGTTCGCCTCGCCGATGATTTTCGTCAAATCTTCTATCGCCTTTTCGAGATCGTCGCTCTGCGACTTCAAAAACTCCCACCTCTGCGAAATTCTCTCATAGTCTTCCGGCGCGAGCAGATTTATCGCGCCCATCGCCTCGAGACGCGCTTTCATCTTTATTATCAGGTCTTGCGCATACTCTTCCGGCTCGCCGAATTTTTCAAAAGCCTCTTCAACCGAAAGGTTGTGCTCTTCTTTCAAACGCCGCAGGAGTTCGGTTAAATTTTCGGTTATGTGTTTAAGTTCCCCCGAAAACTTCTCTTCCCGCGAGGTCTCCTCATAAACCCTGCGGGAAATCTGCGAAACTTTCTTTTCCAGTTCCTTTATATCCTCCCGCAGTGAAACCTGTCTTTCCTTCAATAACGAAATTTTCTCCGAAATCTCTTTTTCTTTTTTAGCCAATACCGAAAGTTCTTCCTGAAGTTTTTTTCGATTATCTTTCAAATACTGGAGTTCTCCTTCTTTTTTCTTTTTGGCAGCCGTTATGTCTTTCAACTCTGTTTCTATTCGCGCTATTTCCGATTTGCGGCTTTCCCACTGTGCTTTAACTGCCGCGAAATTTTGCTTCCTCGCCTCGTATTCCGCCTCTTTCAGATGTTTCCGCGTCTCCTCCGCCGACGCCTTTGTTTTTTCAAGAGCCTGAAGCCGGCTTTCGAGTTCCGCTCGCAAATTTTCCAAATTCTCAATCCTGCGGCTGTGTTCTTTTATCTTTTCCTTAAATTCGGCGATGTCCTTTTCTATCGTTTTTTTGGTTTCTGCCGCCTGCTTTGCTGCCTCATTTTTCGCGTTCAGGTTTTCCGCGACATTTTTCGCCTCGGCGCGAAGTTCTATAATTTTCCGGGACAGTTCTATCCTTTCCGCAGAAAGTTCCCTTTTTGCCTCATCCAGTTTTTCCTTTTCCCTTTCGAGACTCGCGAGAGAATTTTTCTCTTCCAAAATTCTATTGCCGAGTTTCTTCATTTCGTCTGAAAGTTTTCCCGACGGGATATTGCCGCCGGATGAAGCAATTCTTCCGAATGGAAGTTCCAGAAAACCGTTCCTTTTCGCCTTCACCAGAAAATTTTCCGCCGACGAGCGATTTTCAAAATCGACGTTCGAAAAAAACACTTTCAGAAATTTTTCGGCAAACTCGTTTTTCGGCTTGAAAGCGCTGGATGTCGCAGAGAAATCAGGCGTCTGATAATTCATCAAATCCTCGACGGAAATCACCGCGGTGAGTGGGTGGTTTACCTTCCCGAAAGCGGCCTGAGCGGCAGATTTGTTTTCAAAAAAAAGAATCTTTATATTCCGCGTAAAAAAATCAAAAAAGTCATTCCATCCATCCTCCGGTTCGAAATTCGCCTCGAAATCCCCGAGAAAACCTTCCTCTGCGGAAAGTTCTTTGAGAGACGCTTTGTATTTTTCCTGCCTGAGACGGTCGGAATCGGCAAGAGCCCGCAACCGAACGAGTTCATTATGAAGGTCTTCGACTTTTTGCGAGGCGGCTTTTATTTTCTCCGCTGTTTCGGAAATTTTCCCGTCCTGCTCCTCTTCCCCGATCTCGCGGTTTCTGACTTCTTCCTCGAGCCGGTTAATTTCATTGTCTATTTCTTTTTTCTTTTTTGCGAGAACCGAAATTTGCTCTTTAAATTCCAAAATCGATTCGTCCGTATTTTTCCCGTCGGTGAGAAGACGTTCTATTCGGCTTTCGTGCGAGGAAATCGCGTTGCGGCAGGATGTTATATCCCTGACAGCCTCGAAAAGGCGGTTTTTGACCTCCTCCAGTTTCGCGTTAAAATCCGTTGGACTGCTCTCGAAAATCGCCTTGATTTCGTAAAACGCTTTCTCGACGGATTCTTTCCGCGCGGAAATTTCCGCAAAATCAGTCCTTAGAGTTTCGAGTTTTTCCGAAAGCGACCCGATTTCCTTCCCCGCTGATTCTATTTCCTCCGGAAGGGTGGAAAGCCGCGAGGAAACGAAAGCAATTCTTTCTTCCGCCACTTTCCGGGCGGAAACAACCTCCGTAAAATCCCGCTGAAGCGAATGGAATTCGTCCTCGCTTCTTGCTGCTTCGACTTTGAGACCCTGAAGACGGGAACTTTCCGCCGAAAGAGCCGATCGGGTTTTTATCGTTTCATCCGCAATTGAGCGCAACTCTTTTTCCGTCTCTTCCTTCCTCTGCCTGTTTTCCCTGATTCCGAGAAGAATGTTGCCGACAAGCGCGCGGTCGAGTTCCTCTTTAAGGCGCTCGTATCTTTTCGCCTTCCTTGCCTGCGCTTCAAGCGTTTTCTTTTCAGATTCCAGTTCGAGAAGAATGTCCTTGACCCTGTTGAGGTCGTCCGTTACCCGATCCATCCTTCTTCTGGACTCGTCTCTGTGAAATTTGTATTTTGTCACGCCAGCGGCTTCGTCGAACAAAATCCTCAACTGCTGGGGGGTTGAGTTAAGCACCGCTTCCACTTCGGTGGCGGCAAGAATGGAATAGGCGTTCGCGAGAACCCCAGTATTCATAAAAAGTTCCTTTATGTCCTTCATCCTGACAGGTTCCCTGTTTATGAAATAACCTGTCTCGCCATTGGCATAGATTTTTCTTGTGATGAGAACTTCGCTTGCGCTTATGTTGAGCCATGATGTCGAATTGTCGAGAAGCAGACTTGCCCGAGCAAGACCCACAGACGGGCGCGATGCGGTTCCCTTGAAAATGACATCTCTGTCCGTCTTACACCTGATATTTCTTGGATTCTGTTCGCAGAGAACCCATCTGATAGCATCAAGAATGTTGCTCTTGCCGCAGCCGTTCGGTCCTACAATCGCCGTGATGCCTTTTTCAAAATTTATTCTGGTTTTACCGACAAACGCCTTAAAGCCCTCAATTTCCAAATATTTCAGATACATAAATTTCTGCTCCGCAAAAATTTTGTCAAGCCACTTTTGGCGGAGAAGCCTTTTCATAACAAAGTTGCCCCCCCACGGCTGGCAAACAAAAGGGCAAAACCCTTTGCGAATGTTATAAAATCTTTCCGATTAAAGCAATAATTTGTGCTGGTTCAACACATTGTAAACCCCGTTAGATAGTAAACATTTAACGGGGCAAACGATTAAAGACGGCGGCATTGTACCGCCATCAGAGGAAAAACCTAAGGCGTCCTTCGGCCTCAACCAAAATCCCCCGACCCATCCTTCGGATGGGTACCCCGCCCCCTTTAGTAAAGGGGGATGTAGGAGGATTTGTTTTCTTAAATACTCTCCAAACATCAAAAACTTCTCCGCAATCTGCGTAGAA
>JAGHAK010000160.1 GCA_021161565.1 Elusimicrobiota bacterium
ACGTAAAATCGAGAGCGATTATAAGAATGGGCGGGGTTAACCCCGCCCCTGCGTGCAGGGGCGGCACTGCGTGCATTTTTTGCCTAATGCAAAAAATGGGTTAAAAAGAAAATGAGCAGAATTTTGAAAGTTATCCTGACGATTGGTTTAGCCGCCCGCCTTTTCGCGGATGTCTCGCCCGAAGGAACAATTCTCGAAATAGACGGCAATGTAAAAATTTTTCAGGACAAAAATTGGACTACGGCGGAAAACTATCAGCCGGTTTACAGGGAAAATATTATCCGCGCGGGAAAAGGTTCCTCCGCCGAATTGATGTTTGACGACGACACTGTTGTCAGATTCGAGGAAAACACGGAAGCGCAGATTCTCATAAAGGACAATGTGCCGGAGGTGTCGGTTAAAACGGGAAGAATAACTTCTTCCGTGGTTCCGAACGAGGATATCGCTTTTTATGTCTCCTCGCCTCTCGCCATAATAGGGGTCAGAGGCACGGAATTCACGGTGACGCAGGGCGAAAATGGTACGGATGTGGCTGTTTTCAAGGGCAGAGTTGAAGTTTCTGACAGGAGCAAAAAAGCGGAGAAAATAAGGGTTGTCGCCGGCAAGCAGACCTTTGTTTACCGCGGAAAACATCCATCGCCGCCTGTGGGTTTGAGTCCTGAATATAAAAAATACAGAAAAAAAGTTCTGAAAAAGTTTATAAAAAGAGTCGTAACGAGCAGGAAAAACAAGAATAAAATTCTTCTTAAGAGAATGAAAAAGATAAAGAAAAGGCAGAAGCAAATAATAAACAAAATCAGAAACAGGAAGATAAAATTCAGAAAACCGAAAATAAGAGAGAAGGAATCAGGAATCAGGAATCAGTAACCAGTAACCAGGGCAGGGATCAGAGTAGTTGGGGCTAAAATCTTCAGCCTGAATTATTCCCCGCAAAATGCGGGGTGAATAATTCACCCTTCGGGCAGCCCCCGATTTTATCGGGGGCTGGGCTAACCCCGCCCTTTCTTGAAAGTTTCCTTGGTAGTATAATAAATTTTTCATTTTTTTCTATTCCACATTCCATCATACCACATCAACAGAAAGGGCGGTTTCCTTCATTTAGTATGAATAATCCGGGTTAGAATTTCACATTGGGCCGGAGAATAAACTGCAGGGTGGGATTTTTGTTTGTGTCTTTCATTTCTCCCGAATACCTGTTTGTCCCCTCCCACAGAACTCCGAGGGAGAGAGAATAAATTATTTTTTTATGTTTGATTATTTTCGGAAAATTTTTTCCGAGCAGGAATAGCAGTTTCACGGGCGAAAAATCTTTTTTTTTGAAACCCGCGTAGATGTTGAAATTCGAGTTTTCCCATACTGAAAATTTTTTCGGCAGGAAATCGATTCTGTCGCGATAGAGCGAAAAGTAGTAAATGTCGCTGATAAGAGGATTGTCGTGGAATTTCGCGCCGAGGCGGAAACTCCAGACCTGTTTTGAAAACCTTTTCACGCGAATGCCCTTTATTTTCCATTCTCCCTGCCACCATGTGTCGCCGTAAATCAGATTGTTTTTGAAGTGTTTTTTCCCCGCCGTTAAAAGGTATCCCGAATAAGCCACGCCGAGGAGTCCGCCTTTCCCGCCGGCGGGTTTGAACGGGACGATTTTGCCGAGAAAAAGAGAGACGCCCGTGGGGTCCTCTTCTCCAGCCGAGAGGATGCTGAGAAAATTGGAGTTTTCGGAAAGGTCGAACCTGTCGTAAGTCATTCTGTGTTTTTCCTTCGTCCATGCCGCGGCGTACGGAAGGGGGCTGACGAATATTTCCAACAGCGCGGTTGTGGGTTTCAGCGATTTCTTGAAAAGATTTTTGTAGAGGTTTATTTCGCCCGTTTTTACGCTTATAAGTTCTTCTTTGGCGAAATTATAACTGAAACTGGCATAAGTGTAGTAAGGATCCAGTTTCCAGCCTCTTTGAAAACTTCCCGAGAAAACCGGTCCAACCGCAATAAAAGCAAGAACGACAATCGGAATATTTTTCATATCCGGATTTTATCAATAAAAATGGCGAATAGTGAAGATGAAAAGTGTAAAAGTTGAAAAGTTGAAAAGGGATGCCTTATCACCTTGCCTCCTTGCCTGCCAGGCAGGTCAACTTGTTTTGCCAGTTGCGCGAAGTTTTTCCAGAATGTGATTAAAGTCACATTGCCAAATTTTTTGTTTTGTGCTATAATTTTTCAAATATGAAAAGGAAGTTTGTTTTTTTTCTGAAAATCGTTTATCTGTTTTTTGATGTTCTTTCGTTATTTCTCTCGTACAGGCTGGCGATGCTTATCAGGTTCGGCGAATTTTATTCCCCGTTTTACAGCAAGCTCGCTCTCGGGGTTGTTGTCATCGGCATTATCGCTTTTTACTATAACGATTTTTACAACAAGACCCAGATAACCTATATTTATGAACTTTTCCGGGTTATACGCGCTTGCACGGTTTCGTTTTTATTTGTGCTTGCGGTCACTTTTTACTGGCGGCCCCTGACTTTTTCCCGTCTGATGTTTACCTATTTCTGGCTGATCGGCATTGCGCTTGTTTTTATGGAGAGGGAACTTTTGAAGTTTTTCACCGGCATTTTCGTGAAAAAATTTTTTCAGCCGGAGAAAGTTGTCGTTATCGGTTCGGGAAAAATCTGTGCCGCTCTGCGCCGACGGCTGAAACTGCGCCACCAGGTTGGTCTTTGGCTGAAGAAACTGCCTTCCGAAAAGAAAATAGAGGAACTTGTGAAGAGGAGAAATTTCAGAAGTGTGATTGTCGCTCAGTTTCCCGTTGACCATTCGATGGTCGTCTCTCTCACGAATATTTGCGAGACCCTGGGCGCCGAATTTCAGCTTGTTCCCGATATTCTGGAACTAAAACTCGGCGACCTCGTAATTGACGAATTTTTCGGCATCCCGCTTTTGAGACTGAAGCCGACGCCTCTTACGGGGACGCATCTGCTTATGAAAAACATATTTGATGTCGCCGCTGCGATTTTGACGTTTGCTGTTTTGATGCCTTTTTTTGTAATTGTGGGAATTTTGATAAAATTGGATTCGCCCGGACCTGTTATTTATTCCCAGGTCAGGAGAGGCAAAAAGGGGAAGGATTTCAAATTTTACAAATTTAGAACGATGTTTGTCGGAGCGGACAAAATTTACGAGGATTTGCGGAAAAAGCACTACGAGAAAAACGGTCTTCTCTTCAAACTGAAAAATGACAGACGGGTTACCCGCGTGGGGAAAATCCTGCGCAGATGGTCAATCGACGAATTTCCGCAGTTTTTCAATGTTTTGAAGGGTGATATGTCCATTGTCGGGCCTCGTCCGCAGATAATCTGCGAGGCGGAAAAATACGACAGTTCGGCAAAGCGTCGCCTGCGGACGAAACCGGGCATCACGGGGCTGTGGCAGGTCAGCGGCCGTTCGGATTTATCCTATGACGAAATGGTGCGACTTGACCTTTATTATGTTCAGAACTGGTCGATGGAAGAGGATTTCAGAATCATAATAAGAACAGTTCCCGCTATTTTTTCGAAGAGAGGAGCGTATTAAAAAGGTGGAAAGGTGGAAAGGCGGAAAGGTGGAAAGGCGGGAAAGTGGAAAAGCGGGAAGAAAAATCCACCGCGTGGATTTCAAAGATTTCAGGATAATGGTTCTGGCGGCGGGGAAAGGCACGCGTCTTCGCCCTCTTACATATCAGATGCCGAAGCCGATGATTCCGATTGTCAACAGGCCTGTTTTGAGTTATGTTTTTGGCAATCTGAAAAAACAGGGCTTCAGAAATTTTGTTTGCAATCTCCACACCCACCCGGAAAAAATAAAAAATTATTTCGGAGACGGTTCGGGTTTCGGAATTAACATTGAGTATTCGGACGAGCGCGTTCTCATGGGAAACGCAGGAGGTCTTAAGAAAGTTGAAAAATTTTTCAAGAACGGCACATTCGCCGTCGTCTCAGGCGATGGTTTTTCGGAGATAGATTTGAGAAAAGTCGTGGAATTTCACAAAGCCAAAAAGTCCTTTGCGACGATGGTCTTGAAAAAACTGGACAGCCCCATTCCCTTTGGGATAACGCAAATATTCTCGTCCGGAAAAATAAAAAGATTTATGGAAAAGCCGAGCATCACCGATTTCGTCGATTCGACCGTAAATACGGGAATTTATGTTTTCGAACCGGAAGTTCTGAATCTGATTCCTGAAGGAAAATTTTATGATTTCGGCGGAGACCTCTGGCCGAAACTGTTGAGGCTTCGTTATCCGATTTATGGTTTTGTGACAAAGGCGTATTGGTGCGATGTCGGAAATCTTGAATCCTACAAGCAGACGCAGATGGATATTCTCGGCGGCAGGGTGAAGATTGAAATGCCCGGAAAAATGGTAAAAAATTCGATTTGGATTGAAAAAGGCGCGAAAATAGCCCGCGGCGTGAAAATTATTCCGCCTGTTTTGATAGGAAGAAAAACTTTTATAGACAAAAAAGCGCGGATTGGTCCGTTTGTCACAATCGGAAAGAATTGCCGGGTCGGCGAGGCTGTGGCTTTGAAAAACGCGATTCTGTGGGATGATGCCGTAATTGACAAATTCGCGAAAATAAATAATTGTATAATCGGTTACGGAGCCGTGATAAAAGAGAGCATTTCTCTTTTTGAAGGAACGGTTGTCACTAAGGAGGAGTTGTGAAAAATTTTGAATTCACTTCGGAAAGCGTGGGCAATGGTCATCCCGACAAAGTCTGTGACCAGATTTCGGATGCGATTCTGGATGAGATTTTGAAGTTTGATGTTAAAAACGGACTTAAGCCGTATAAACTAAATCCATCGGATAGGAGAGGTTCGCGCTGCGCATGCGAAACTTTCATAACGCTGGGGTTTGTCTGTGTTGGCGGGGAAATCACGACCGAAGCGTGGGTCGATGTGAGGAGCACGGTAAAGAAAACGCTTGAAGAAATAGGCTACACAAGCCCCGAGTACGGTTTCGATTTCAGAACCTGTGCGATTTTAAACGCAATAGGGTCACAGTCGCCGGATATCGCGCAGGGCGTTGACACAGGCGGCGCCGGTGACCAGGGGCTTATGCTCGGTTACGCCTGCGACGAAACGGAAACTTTTATGCCCGCACCGATAGAATTTTCCCACCGCCTTGTGAAAAAACTGAAAAAGGCGAGAGAGTCGCGGGAAATTCCCTATCTCGGACCTGACAGCAAAAGTCAGGTCACCGTCAGATATGTAGACGGCAGACCCGCAAAAATAACGAAAGTGGTCGTTTCATCGCAGCACACGGCGGAAGTTGTGGAGGAAAAAGGCGGCAAAAGGGTTATGAAGGACTCTGCGCGGGAGGAGATAATAGAAAAAATAATAAAACCCGCTCTTCCCGAGGAGTTTATGAAAGATTTCGACTACAAAAACGACTGTTTCATAAATCCCACAGGAATTTTTCTTGTCGGCGGGCCCCAATCGGATACGGGAATGACGGGAAGAAAACTGATTGTCGATACTTACGGCGGCATCGTTCCTCACGGCGGCGGCGCTTTTTCGGGAAAAGACCCGACAAAAGTCGACCGGTCGGCGTCTTATGCGGCGAGGTATATCGCAAAGAATATTGTTGCGGCGGGTCTTGCCGAAAAATGCGTTATAGAACTTTCCTACGCAATCGGCGTCGCCAAACCGATATCCGTAATGATAGACACGTTTGGCACGAATAAAATTCCGGAGGAGAAAATTCTCGAACTGGTGAAAGATGAGGATATTTTTCAGCTTACTCCTGTCGGGATAATAGAAATGCTCGACCTCTGGAAGCCGATTTACAGAGTTTCTGCTTCGTTCGGACATTTCGGCAGAACCCCGTTGGACGGTTTTTTCCCGTGGGAGAAAACTGATAAAGTCGAAATTCTGAAAAAGAAAGCATAGGGAAATGAAAAAAAATAGTTCATAGTTCATAGAGGTTAGTAAAAAGGTGGACAGGTGAAAAAAATTCAAAATTAAAAATTAAAAATTAAAAATGTAAATGTAGCGGGCGACGTAAGTCGCCAAAAAAGTGATAAAGAAAATTAAAAATGAAAAGTGAAAAAGTTGAAAAGTAAGAAAGTAGAAAAGTAGAAAAGGAGAAAAGGTGAAAAGGTAAAAGAATCCCCTACTTAATCTCCCCCCTGGAAGGGGGGAGAAAGAGAGGGGGGATTTTCCCTTATCAACTTGTTAACTTATCAACTTATCAACTAAAAATGAAAAGTGAGAAAGTTGAAAAATGAAAAGTGAAAAAAGATTTCTCGCTATCGCTCGAAATGACAAGGGAAATAAAAAATGGAAAATCAAAATGGAGGCTTGAATGAAATACGATGTTAAGGATTTGAAACTTGCGGGTGTTGGAAGAAAGAGAATAGAATGGGCCGATAACGATATGCCCGTTCTGGCGAAAATCAGAAAGGATTTCGCGAAACGCAAACCGCTTCGGGGAATGAAAATGTCGGCATGCCTTCACATAACCGCGGAGACGGCAAATCTCGCGAGGACGCTCAAAGCCGGCGGCGCCGATGTTGTGCTCTGCGCTTCGAATCCTCTTTCCACGCAGGATGATGTGGCATCTTCGCTTGTCAGGGATTACAAAATTCCTGTCTTTGCGATAAAGGGCGAAAATAACAGAGTTTATTATGAACACATAAAAGCCGCGGTGGCCCACAAGCCCAACATCACGATGGATGACGGGGCTGATCTGGTCTCAACGATAATTCTGAAGCACCGCGAACTTCACGAGCGAATTCTGGGCTCTATGGAAGAAACCACCACGGGCGTCATCAGGCTGAAAGCCATGGAAAAGGACGGTGTTCTCAGGTTCCCGATAATTGCGGTGAACGACGCCGCGACAAAGCATCTCTTCGACAACAGATACGGCACGGGTCAGTCTACTGTTGACGGCATAATCAGAGCCACCGATGTTCTGATAGCCGGGAAAAATGTTGTTATCGCCGGTTACGGCTGGTGCGGAAAAGGTTTCGCGATGAGAGCGAAAGGAATGGGCGCGAATGTCATTGTGACGGAAGTCGACCCGATAAAGGCGATAGAGGCGGCGATGGACGGAATGCGCGTTATGTCTATGAAGGAAGCCGCGGCAATAGGCGATGTCTTCTGCACTTTGACGGGCGACATAAATGTTATCAACGCCGAACATTTCAGGCGGATGAAGGACGGGGCGATTGTAGCCAATTCCGGGCATTTCAATGTCGAAATAGACATCCCTGGTTTGAAAAAAATAGCCGCGAAAATCAGAAAGAACATCAGAAATTATGTCGATGAATACACGCTTAAAAACGGCAGAAGAATTTTTCTGCTGGCCGATGGGCGGCTGATAAATCTTTCCGCTGCGGAGGGGCACCCCGCTTCGGTGATGGATATGAGTTTCGCCACTCAGGCTCTGACTACGGAATTCTGCGTAAAAAACAGGGGCAAACTCGAAGCGAAGGTTTACGATGTGCCGAAGTTCGTGGAAGACAGGGTTTCCACGATGAAACTCGCTTCGATGGGCATAAAAATCGACAAACTGACGCCGAGGCAGAAAAAATATCTTTCCTCATGGAAAGAGGGAACGTAAAAAATTAAAAATGGAAAATGTAAAAAGGCGGGGAATTGCCGGCAAGGCGAAAAAAATAAAGGTTTTCGCCATGGATGTCGATGGTGTTCTCACCGATGGGAAGATTAATTTTTCGGAAAGAGGGTTTGAGTCGAAAGCGTGGAATGTGAAAGACAGAATCGCTTTTTATATTCTGCGTCGGCTTGGTTATAAAACCTGCTGGATTTCAGGCAGGTCGGGGAAAGAAGTTTGCCGCCGCGCCCGCGATCTCAAAATAAATGAGGTTTTTCTGGGCGTAAAAGACAAAACGGTTCTATGGAGCAGTCTTCTTGAAAAATTCAGGGTTAAACCCTCCGAAGTTCTCTATATAGGAGACGATCTTGTCGATATAGGAATTTTAAAGAGGGCTTCGATAGCGGTCGCTCCAGCCGACGCGGCAGAAGAAGTCAAAAAGGTGTGTGATTTTGTCACTTCCGCCCGCGGAGGAGATGGGGTATTCCGAGAGGTCGCCGAAAAAATTCTGAAAGCGCAGAACAGATGGAAAGAAGTTCTAAGGCATTACGGCTTCTGATTTTTGCTCTGTTTTTTTGCGGGTGCTCAAAACCTGTTTCAAAGATTGCTTTCGAGCAACAGTTGGAAAATTTCCGCGCTGTCAGGACAAAAGGAACCTCTCCCGAATGGATTCTCGAGGCGGGCAAACTCCTGAAGAAAAACGGCAATTTTGTCATTTCTCCGAAGCTGACAATTTGCGAAAACGGCAAACCGTCGGCGCATATCATCGCGGCTACGGGTTTTTTTGACGATGATTTCAGGGAAGCCAGAATCGCGGGGAATGTGGAGATAACGTTGAAAGACAAATCAAAAATTTTTCTCGAAGACATAAACTGGGACGGCGAAAAAAAGATTTTTTTTACGGATAATCCCGTAAGGCAGGTTACCCCGGCGTCCGTTATCACAGGAGACGGTCTGGTCGCGGACGAAAATCTGACAAGGGTCGAAGTAAAGAATCCTGTCGTGACCGCAAAAATCGGAAGTTGATGTTCCAGAAAATTTTGTTTTTTTTCGCCGGTTTTTTTCTCGCGGTATTCCCTGCGCGGTGCGACCAGCTCGATATTTCGGCGAAGAAACTCATCCGCAGATACAGGGGGTCGGTTTCCGAATTCAGGGGGGAAGTGAAATTTTCCGGCAGTCTTTTCGACGGTTCGTCGGATTTTCTAAAATACGACAGAAAAAAGAAAACCGTTTTCGCATCCGGAAGCGTTTTTATTGTGATTAAAAGCACCTCACCTTCAAGAAAAATAAAAATTTCCTCGAGCGAAATTTACTATGACGAAAAGACGGATAAAGTTTCTTCCCCTAAGCCGTCGCGTTTTTTTGTTTCGGTTTCGACTCCGCCGGGAGAATACAGAATAAGGTGTCTTTCTTTCGAAGGCAAGCCGAGCGAAAAAAACTTTGAATTAAAGGGAAAACCTGTTATAATAAAAGGAAATGAAATTGAAGGTAAAGGAAACAGAATCGACTATAAAGGCGGTTTTATAAAATTGTCGGGGCAGGGGTCTCTTTTCCGCCGAGATGAAAATTCCTATCGCGTGCGAGCGGATTCTATCACCATTGACACTTCGGGCGATATCGTCAATTTTTCGGGGAATGTTCGGGGAAAGGTTTATTTTGCCAATGCTGGAGATTAGGGAACTTGTCAAGGATTGGGGCAAAAAAAGGGCCGTTGATTCCGTTTCTATAAAAGTCAGCCGAGGCGAGGTTGTCGGACTTCTGGGGCCTAACGGAGCAGGAAAGACGACAATTTTCTATTCCGTTATGGGAATCATTAAACCAACTTCGGGCGAAATTTATCTTGACAGCGAGGAGATTTCCCGACTTCCCGTTTACAGAAGAGCCAGAAAGGGTTTGGGCTATCTCGCTCAGGAACCGTCGATATTCAGGGGTCTTACCGCGCGGGAAAATCTGCTTGCAGTTTGCCAGTTTCAGGAAAAGAACAAAAAACTCATCGGGGAAGAAGTAAACGGCATTTTGAGGGAAATGGGGATTTTCCACTGCGCCGACATTATTTCGTCGAATCTTTCCGGCGGCGAGAAAAGAAGGGTTGAGATATCGAGAATTCTTCTGATGAATCCTTCGTTTTTGCTGCTGGACGAACCGTTTGTCGGGATAGACCCAATAGCTATCGAAGACCTGAAGCGGCTGGTGACGGCGCTCAAAAACAGGAATATCGGAATCCTCATTACCGACCACAATGTCAGGGACACATTGAAAATAATAGACAGAGCGTATATAATACATAAAGGCCGCGTTCTGGTTGAGGGATGCGGCGAAGACCTTCTCGCCTCAGAAGATGCGAGGAGGATTTATTTGGGCAGAGATTTTGAAGTTTAACCCATTTTTTTCAATAGAATTGAAAAAAATGCCCATAGGGCCGCCCTTTTGAGATGAAAAATAAAAAAATATGCGGAAAATTATGAATAACAAAAAAATGAA
>JAGHAK010000103.1 GCA_021161565.1 Elusimicrobiota bacterium
CTTTTGGAGGTTATTTCAGGGATGTCACCGACGAGAAACCTTCTGAAAATGGCTCAAAAATCCCCTTTTTTACCCGATTCTCGTGGAACTTGGGTTTAAAGGTTGTTTCCAAACATAAAAAAATTGAAATGCTCAAAAAGTATGTCCATACTTACCTTGATGCAGCTGTTGACTGGCTTAAAAAACATGATTCTCCACAAAGTAAAGCCCCAAGCATAAAAATACCAACCGAAGAAGTGGAAACCTTGTCTGTAACAGATTTGTGCAAGAGATGGGACTTGGTGCGTTCTCAATGTCTGGATAGAATCAAAAAATTGGAAGAACTTGGATATCTTCATTCCCAAAAAGACAAACATGGATGGGAAATTGTCCCTGTCGATGAAGTTGAAAAGTTCGAAGAAGAATTTACAGGTCTTAAAGAGGCATCTGTCATAGCAGGTAGAGATGACGAAAATTTTCGCAAGAATTTAAGAAAAATTTTAAGTGCCAAAAAACTACCAGGGATTAAGGTTGGGAATCTCTGGTTTCTAAGGAGGAAAGAGTTCAATGAATGGTTGTATGAAAAAAATAGGCGGGAGAGAAAATAATGAGTCGGGAAAAATCCTTTCTCCACAAAAGATTAATTGATATTAATGAACTGTCCCGGTATCTGGGAATTAAGGTTCATACTCTTTACACATGGGTCAGTCAGAGAAGAATCCCTTATGTTAAATGTGGGCGGCTGACCAAATTTGATTTATATATTATTAATGAGTGGATTAAACAAAACAGTGTAAAGGAGGGCACTGTTTAAGGGAACTATGCCAAAGGAATGGTTCGCCTCTCAGGAAATTAATGCGCAAATTTTCCTGGAGGCGGACCTATTTCAAGAGGCTTATAACGTAAAAAAGGGAGGTGTTATGAAAAAATTTAAGAAGAAAATTTTAGATTCGGCGGAAATTAAAAATATTATAAGGTACGAGGTCACTGCGAGGAAGTTAATTGAAGAGAATTTTGAGCGCGAACTTAAAAAAATTATTATTTTTATGCAGTATGAATGCCCCACGATTCCAACAGAAATTGAAAAATTGAAAGTATTACATAGGAGGTTGTCATGAAGAAAAAGAATAAGGGAAAATCAGTCGCTAAAATTAGAAAAATTAAATCAAGAGTGAAAATTATCTCTGAAAATGAAGTAGAAAAACTTTGTACTTTTGGCAGAGAGCGTTATAAAGAGATGTCAATTGAAGATAAATTTGAACATGAACTCAGAAATGCTGTCATTAGTGTGGCATATGAACTTGCCTTACGTTCGGCAGAAGTTAGAAATATTGCATGGGAAGATTTTGAAGACGCTGCAGACATAGGAGATGGTTTAATCTCCGTAAAAGTAAGACAGGGCATGGAGCGAATGACGTATGAAAGTAGTATTGTTCCGGTTAAGTATTCAAGACTAAAACCAACACTTGATTTGTGGAAGAAAATCTCCGGGGAATACTGTAAGAAATACGGAATAAGACCACCAGAGTACGAAAAAAATGGAGAAAAGTATCATCCTATATTTTTTGATAAAAAAGGTAAGATATTGACTTCTTCCTCCTACTCAAATATTGTAAAAAAGCAGGCTAAACTTGCGGGTATAACTGGTGTATTTGGTCATATGTTGCGGCGTGCAAGAATCATCCATCTTGCAAAAAGGATACCGCAAAAACTTTTAATGATTTTTGCTAGGAACTTGAGAATGCGGAGAGAAGGAAATTATTGGCGTATGGGTTCTATTAGAATTAGTGACAGCGTTGTTGATTGGTTTAAGAAATTTGATTGTCCAAAAGGAGGGAAAAAGGGTTGAAAATCAATGGTGCCCGCTTCAAGAGGAGTTTTATACACTCTGAGAAGCGGGCACCTTGAAACAATTTTTTGGAGGTCATGAAATGGCGATATTTAAGAAAGATGGAAACTGGTATATCGATTATTATGTAAATGGATATCGTAAACGGGAGAAGATCGGGCATAATAAACGGCTTGCTGAAATGGCATTACAGAAAAGAAAAATTCAGATTGCAGAGGGGAAATTTTTTGAAATACGAAAATATAAAAAAATTACAATCGAAGAGATAGCCGAAGATTTCCTTGAATATTCTAAAAATAATAAACGCTCTTATGACAGGGATGTTGTTTTAGTCAAGAATCTTTTCTCATTCTTTGGTAAAAAGAAGAAGATAAATGAAATCACACCTAACCTGATTGAGCAGTATAAGGGAAAAAGATTAAAAGAAGGGAAAAAACCTGCCACTGTAAATAGAGAAGTCGCGTGTTTGAAAGCTATATTTAACTGGGCCATAAAAAACGAAAAAGCCACAGACAACCCGGTCAGAAAAGTAAAACTCCTGCGCGAGAATAACACAAGAGTTAGATTCCTCAGTCTTGAAGAGATAAACAGACTTTTAGATGCATGTCCTATAGGTATTAAGCCTATTGTGATTACAGCAATACTTACAGGGATGAGAAGAGGTGAACTATTATCTTTAAAGTGGGAAGATGTTAATTCCAATCAAAAAATAATTTTCGTTAGGAAAGCCAAATCAGGATATTCAAGAGACATTCCTATTTGCTTGACACTTGAGAAGGTTCTTTTGAATTGTTACAATAACTCCAATGGAGTTTATGTTTTCTGTAGTGGAAAGAAAGAACCTTATAAAAAAATTGATACTATTTTTGGGAATGCAGTGAAAAGAGCAAAGATTGTTGATTTTCATTTTCATGATCTGCGACATACTGCAGCGGCATATATGGTGATGAGCGGGATGGATTTGACAACAGTAAAGGAAATTTTGGGCCATAGAAGCATAAAAATGACGATGCGATATGCCCATCTGTCTCCGCATCATAAAAGAACTGCGATGGAAATTTTTAGCTCTACAATGGACACTATTTGGACACCAGTGCGTCAGGAGCCTAAAAATCAGGAGCATCAGAAAACTGCTTTTCTCGACGATAAAATGACTGAATGGAGAGGTACCCAAGCGGCTGAAGGGGCGGGTTTGCTAAACCTGTAGGGGTCCGTAAGGGCCCGCGAGAGTTCGAATCTCTCCCTCTCCGAATGCCTTTTCCATCCGGGTCCTCGCGCTTATTGCGCTTTCCGAAAAAACTTTGTAATATCCTTCTCTTGTAGTTAGTTATGGAATTTATTAACAAATACGAACTGGTCAAAGCGGCACGGGGTAAAATCCCTGTCGATACCCTTTTTAAAAATCTTCGCCTTGTGAATGTTTTTTCCGGCAAAATCGAAAAGACAAATGTAGCAGTTCATCTCGGAGTTGTCGTGGGTTTCGGGGAGTATGTTGCGAAAAAAACGGTCGACTTGAAAAATCGATTTCTCGTGCCCGGGTTTGTGGAGGGGCACATACACATAGAAAGTTCAATGCTCGAAATGGGCGAATTCATAAAAGCGGTGCTGCCCTACGGAACGACAACCGTCGTTTGCGACCCTCACGAAATCGCCAACGTTCTTGGGCTCGACGGGATAACATATATGCTCCAGTCGGCGAAATATCAACCGATGGACATTTATTTTACCCTTCCCTCGACCGTTCCGGCAACGAATATGGAAACTTCCGGCGCGAGACTCACCGCGGTTGACCTTATGCCTTATTTTTCGCAGAAATGGGTCGTAGGTCTGGGAGAAGTGATGAATGTTCCGGGTGTTCTCGAACTGGATAGAGAGGTTTTTGACAAACTGAAAATCGTCTCCGGCAAGGTTATCGAAGGACACGCTCCCGGCCTGACAGGAAAAGACTTATACGCATACATAACAAGCGGAGTAAGCAGCGACCACGAATCGTTTGGCAGGGAAGAAGCCCGGCAAAAACTTTCCGCAGGGATGACGGTGATGATACGGGAAGGTTCTATCGCCAAAAATCTGAAAACCCTCGCGCCGCTCGTCAATGAAATAAACCACGAAAATTTCTGTCTTGTCAGCGATGACAGAAATCCTTCAGACCTTATTGAACACGGACATCTTGATTATACGATACGTCTGGCGATAAAATACGGCATCGAACCCGTAATCGCCGTCAAGATGGCAACCATAAATCCCGCGAGGCATTTCGGTCTCGCCAACCGCGGTGCGGTTGCGCCGGGTTACTTCGCCGATTTCGCAATTGTCGACAACCTCAAAAGTTTCAATGTTTCGGGCGTTTACAAAAAGGGAATCGAAGTAGCAAGGTCTGGAAAGGTCGTTAATGTAAAATTCCCGCCGAAGGTTCCTATCAGAAGCAGCGTGAATGTCCGGTGGCTCACCCTTCCCGATTTCCGTCTTTCCGCAAAATCGGAAAAAATAAATGTCATCGAACTTGTGCCGAACCAGTTAATAACCAGAAAAAGAGTCGAAAACGCGAAAATCGAAAACGGCTGCGCGGTTTCCGATACCGAAAGGGATATTCTGAAAATGGTCGTCGTAGAGCGGCACAGGGCGTCGGGTAACATCGGTTTCGGTTTTGTGAAAGGGTTTGGCTTAAAGAAAGGGGCAATCGCCACTTCGGTGAGCCATGATTCGCACAACATCGTCTGCGCCGGCTGCGATGACAGCAGCATTTTCGAAGCGGTCGTGTCAATCGTAAAAGCTGGCGGCGGAATTTGCTGCGTTAGCGGCAGAAAAAAGGAAATTCTTCCTCTGCCCGTAGCAGGCCTTATGAGCGACAGAAATATCGCATTCGTCTACAAAAAAATAAAGCGGCTCCAGTCGATGGCGCGGAATCTGGGATGCAGGTTTGATGACCCGTTTATGGTTTTATCCTTTCTTGCTCTGCCTGTTATACCTGAAATAAAACTCACTGATAAAGGACTTGTGGATGTTTTGAAAAACAAATTTATAGGAGTTTTCGCATGATCCCCCACCAACTGCAAATATTTTCGGAGGAAAGAAAGTGGAAAGAAAAAGATTAAGGGCAAAAAATAAGATGATAATTTTTTTAAATAAGGTTGCTGGGGGATGAAAAGAGCGATCATTATCGTTTTAGACAGCGTCGGCGTCGGTGAAATGCCGGATGCCGCGAAATTCAACGATGCAGGAGCGGATACGGTCGGGCACCTCGCAGAAAAATTCGGAGGCCTCGAACTTCCGAATCTCGAAAAACTGGGCTTCGGAAAAATAAAAAAACTGAAGCAGGGACCTGACATTTCCGAACCTTTGGGGTGTTTCGGAAAAATGGCGGAGAAATCCGTCAACAAGGACACCACAACAGGACACTGGGAGATGATGGGCTGTCCTGTGAAATTTCCTTTTCCTCTTTATCCCAACGGTTTTCCCGATGAAATCATCGAAAATTTCAAGAAAGAGGCGGGAATCAAAGGAATTCTCGGCAACAAGGCGGCTTCGGGAACGGAAATTATAGAGGAGCTCGGAATAAAACACATAGAAACTGGCTATCCCATCGTTTACACTTCCGCCGATAGCGTTTTTCAGATCGCCGCCCACAACGACGTTATTCCTCTGGATGAACTTTATCGTCTCTGTCAAAAGGCGAGAGAAATTCTCGTTCCGCCGCACAATGTCGCGCGCGTCATAGCGAGGCCTTTTGTCGGCCAGCCGGGAAGTTTCGAAAGAACGACTGACCGCAGAGACTTCTCCATTGCGCCGGTCAGCGACACTCTTCTCGATTTCGCTTCCAGACAGGGCGTCAGAGTTATAGGCGTGGGAAAAATCGGCGACATCTTTGGGCACAGGGGAATTTCCGTCGAGCAGCACACAGGACACAATCCCGTCGGAATCGAGCAGACAATCGACGATATAAAAGCGGCACCTGACTGCCGCGAAATAATTTTCACAAATCTCGTGGATTTCGACACACTCTACGGACACAGAAGAAACCCGGCGGGTTATTATGATGCGTTAAAGGAATTTGACAGAGCCTTGCCTGAAATAATGAATTCGCTGAAAGACGATGACATTCTTTTCATCACGGCGGACCACGGCTGCGATCCTACATACGAAAAACACACCGACCACACAAGAGAATTTGTGCCTCTTCTCGTTTACGGCGAAAAAATAGCAAAAGGCATAAATCTCGGCGTAAGGGAAACCTTTAGCGATGTCGCCTCGACCATCGCCGAATTTTTGGGAGTTTCGGGCTTAAAACACGGAAATTCGTTCTGGAGGCAGATAAATGAAAAATTTTGATAAAGCCGTAAAAATCCTCAAACGGAAAATCGATTCATCGGACACTGCGCTCATTCTCGGCAGCGGCCTCGGAAAACTTGTGGACGAGATGAAAAACAAAAAAGAAATTTCGTATTCTCGAATTCCGGGTTTTGCGAAAAGCCGCGTGAAGGGGCATTCCGGAAAAATCGTTTCGGGAGAAATTCTGTCGCGAAAAATCATTGTTCTCGCCGGCAGAATCCATTTTTATGAAGGACATCCTATGGCAAAAATCGTTTATATGATAGATGTTCTTTCCGCTCTCGGCGTGAAAAAACTTATTGTGACAAACGCCGGAGGCGCCATTCGCAAAGAATACAAAGTCCCATCTCTTGTGCTGATAAAAGACCACATCAATTTTATGGGAGTCAACCCCTTAAGGGGCAAACCCGATTTTATCGATCTGACAGACGCCTATGATGCTGAATACAGAAAGTCGATTCTGAAAATCGCGGCAAAAAAAGGAATTAAATTGAATACGGGAGTTTATCTCGCCCTGTCCGGACCTTCATACGAAACGAAGGCGGAAATAAGGATGTTCAGGAAATTTGGGGCTGATATCGTAGGCATGTCAACCGTTCCAGAAGTAATTGCGGCGAAAAAAAACGGAATGAGAGTCGTGGGCATTTCCTGCATTACGAATTACGCATGCGGGGTGACCCCGCAGCCACTTTCCCATAAAGAAGTCCTGGTTTCAGGGAAAAAAGCGTCCGCGGCTTTCATAAAACTGATAAAGGCTATTCTCTCCTCAAAAAAGTTTTGAACCCCGCCCTCTGAACCATATGTTTTGTGTTTATGTTTTAGCAATTGGAAAGAGTAGAAGATTTTATATAGGTTCAACAAATAATTTGAAACGGAGATTGAGTGATCACCGAAAGAAGATGAATTTTGAATTACTATATTATGAGGCATATTCTACGGAGGAAAAAGCAAGAGAAAGGGAAAAAAAGATTGAAATATTATGGCAGTGCGTGGAAAGGTCTTAGAAAGAGAATTTTGTAGTTCATAGAGGGCGGGGTGAATTGAAGAAAAACTGGATTCTACCGAAAAACAGGGAAATTATCGATTATCTTGCCGCCCAGCTCAACCTCGACAGGCACATAAGCGCGTCTCTCGCAAACAGAAACATTATGGATTTGAAATCAGCGAAAGAATTTCTTTATCCCGATTTGAACTTCACCGACGCCTTCGAAATTTTTTCCGACATGGAAAAGGCGGTTTCTATCATTTCGGAAGCCGTCTCCAAAAAACAAAAAATCGCTGTCCTCGCCGATAGCGACGCGGACGGCATCAGCGGGCTGCTGATTATTGAAGACGCTCTCGCGGACGCGGACACATCTCTTTTTGTCTGCGAGGAAACGGCTTACGGAATCGGGAAAAAAGACATTGAACGGATACTGGCTTCCGGTGCAGCCGTTCTCATTACGGTGGATGTGGGAATTTCGCAAAAGGAAGAACTTGACAAAATAAGAAGCCGCGGAATAAAGGTTGTGATTTGCGACCATCATCAGCCGCCCGAAATTCCGCCCATGGCGGATGCAATAATAGATCCCGCCTGCGAAAAAAATAATTCCCAGATGTCTGCTTCTCTGGTCGCTTTTTATCTGGGGTGCGCTATAATTTTGGCACGCATCGAAGGTTTCGGGCAGACAAAAATAACCTGCGATGTCGAGACCACGGGCATGTCCGCGGCAACCCATCAGATTATCGAAATCGGCGCAGTGAAATTCAGAGGATTCAAAGTGCTGGATACGTTTTCTTCCTTTGTGAAACCGTCGAGATCCCTTTCACCCGAGATAACATATATTACGGGGATAAAAAACCGCGACCTCGAGGACGCGCCGCCGGCGGAAGAAGTTTTTGAAAAATTCGCCGAATGGATAGGCGACAGTCCTATGATTTTTCACAACGCGCCATTTGATGTCTCTTTCCTATCATCCGCTTTCAAAAAATATCTTGGAAGGGATTTGGACAACAAAATTCTGGACACTCTTGTAATATCCAGAAAAATGTATCCGTCAATGAGCCATCGGCTCGAAGCACTTAAAGAGTTTTTTAACATAAAAAATCCGTCGCACAGGGCTTTGCCAGATGCTGATACAACCTTCCGAATTTACAACATCCTGCGTTTCGAAAAAAACTCGTCATACCGCGTTTTCGTCGACCAGAATCTTCCGCTTGCCGCAATTGGAACTCTCTCCGACAGCATCCCGCTGCTCGGCAAATCCCGGTGGGTGGTGAAAGAAGGCATTAAGAAACTGCCTAAAACAAAGCGGTTTGTCTTCAGAATGCTTTTTTCCGAACTCGGCATAAGGCATCCCGATGACTGCAGCGAAATTTCATTCAAACTGATTCCTTTCATCAACACCCCAAAAAGAATGGCGGAAAACAGAAAAGCGCTGGAATTGTTCGCGGCGAAGAAAAAAAAGGACGCGAAAAAAACAATAGATTACATTTCCGCTCTTTCGCGGGACAGGAAAAATGTGATGAGATACGATTTCGAATCCGTCGAAAAAGCCGCGCGAAGAGAATCAGGAAACGTCATTATTCTGCGAAGCGAAGAAATTCCGCCGGGGTTCAGAGGCGTTTTCGCCGGACGCCTGGCGCAGACTTTCCGCAAGCCGACGATTCTGTTTACGCACGAAGGAAATTTTTGGGTCGGATCCGCCAGGGCATCGTTCGACATTCTTTCCGTTTTTTCTAATCTCGGCAAAATCTGCGAAGCGGGCGGACATATGTTTGCCTGCGGGGTCAAAGTTGCCAACGAGAATTTCGGGGAATTCGAGGCGAAACTGCGCGGGTTCTTTTCGGGAAACCTTCTTCCGGCGAAGATAAAAATTGACGGGGAATGGGACGAATGGTTCGAAAAAAACTACAAATCGGCGTACGAAATTTTCTCTCCGTTCGGAGCGGGAAATCCGTATTTCAAAATTCTGAACAGAAATCTCGAGGTGCAAGACATTTCCGAAAAGCAGCGGTTTTATCTGCTGAGGTTGAAAAAAGACGATAAAGTTTTTAATATATTGAGTCGCGAGGAAGTTCCGCCGGGGTTCTTCGACTTCGTTTTCCACATCGAACGGAACAACGGCAAATTTTATTTTTTCCTCGACGATTACGAAAAAGCGGAAGGTGAAAGCAAAAAATAGGAGGAGCAGGAATGTTCAGTGTTTATGAAGTGATTAAGAAGAAAAGAGACGGCAATGCCCTCTCTAAGGAAGAAATCGATTTTATGGTTATGGGTTTTGTCAAAGGCGAAATTCCCGATTATCAGATGGCGGCTTTCCTTATGGCCGTTTTTTTCAAAGGGATGACTGCCGAGGAAGCGGTAAATCTCACGCAATGCATGGTGGATTCCGGAGAAAAAGTCGACTTGAGCGCAATCAAAGGGTTTAAGGTTGACAAACATTCCACAGGCGGCGTCGGAGACACGACTTCCCTTGTTTTGAATCCCCTTGTCGCCGCCTCCGGCGGAATCGTGGCGAAAATGACGGGCAGAGGGCTCGGACACACGGGCGGAACCGTCGACAAACTCGAATCGATACCGGGGTTTCAGGTGGAACTTCCAAAGGAAAAATTCGTGGAGAATGTGAACAAAATCCATATCGCCCTGATTTCGCAAACCGCCGATTTGGCGCCGGCGGACAAAAAGATATATGCCCTTCGGGACGCAACCGCCACAGTCGATTCAATACCGCTCATAGCAGGAAGCATTATGAGCAAAAAACTCGCCGCCGGCGCAGACGGAATCGTTCTCGATGTAAAAACCGGTTCGGGCGCGTTTATGGAAAAATACGAAGACGCTCTCGCTCTCGCCAAAACTATGGTGGACATCGGAGAACTTGCCGGCAGAAAAATGGTTTCGCTGATTACCTCCATGGAAGAACCCCTTGGCTTTGCGATAGGAAACGCGATTGAAGTAAAGGAAGCCATTCAGACACTGAAAGGGAATGGTCCCAAAGATCTCGAAGAACTCTGCGTGAATCTCGGAGCGAATATGCTTTTTATCTCGGGTGTCGCCTCGTCAATGGAAGACGCTTTCAAAAAAATGAGAAACGCCATTACCGACGGAAGCGGTCTTAAAAAACTGAAGGAAATGGTCGAAGCGCAGGGTGGAAATCCCGAAGCAATCGACAACACCGATTTGCTTCCAAAGGCGAAAGAAGAAATTCCCGTGGAAAGTCCAAGCGACGGTTTCGTTCGCCGAATCGACGCTCTCGAAGTCGGACTCGCCGCAAAGGCTCTCGGCGCGGGAAGAGAGAAGAAAGAAGACAAAATCGACCTCGGCGTTGGAATTTATCTGAAGAAAAAAATCGGCGATGAGGTAAAAAAGGGCGAACCGCTCGCCATTTTTCATACCAGCGACGAGAAAAAATTCGCGGAAGCGAAACGCAGATTTCTCGCCTCTTACGAAATCGGCACCGAACGCGTCGATCCGCCAAAGTTTTTTTACGCCAAAGTCGATAAAAACGGCGTGACGGAAATGTGAAAAATAAAGACAAGGGAACAAAGTGAAAATGGAAAAATCAAAAATCAAAATGGAAAATGACAGATTAAAATGTAAAAAGTTTCTGTTTGCCTTTTCCTGTGGGATATGTGAATTTTGGATTTTGGATTGTCGTTTTGAATTTTGCAGTTTGAATTTTGAATTAAAAAGGTAATATGGAGACAAGGAAACTTATCAACTTATCAACTTGTTAACTTGTCAACTTATTGTCGTTGGCATAAAAAAAGGGGGAAAAATGTTTCCTGAAAATGTGATGATGCAGTTGTCTGAAAAGACGCCTTCGAGAATCTGCCTTGTTGTGATGGACGGCGTAGGCGGCATTCCCGTAAACGGAAAAACGGAACTCGAAGCGGCAAAAACGCCGAATCTGGATAAATTCGCCGAGGAATCAATCTGCGGCCGCAGCGTTCCGATAGCGCTTGGAATAACACCCGGAAGCGGTCCTGGACACCTCGGTCTATTCGGCTATAACCCCATCACCTACGACATCGGACGGGGCGTTCTCGAGGCTCTCGGCATCGGCGTAAAACTCGGGGAATTCGACCTTGCCAGCCGAGCGAATTTTGCCACGATGAAAGACGGGATAATCGTTGACAGGAGGGCGGGAAGAATTCCGACCGAGGAGAACAGGCGTCTCGTTGCCAAACTTTCGGAAGCGATAAAAGAAATAGACGATGTTAAGGTGAAAATTTATTCGGGAAAGGAGCACAGATTTGTCGTTATTTTTACAGGCGAAAATCTTTCCGACGGACTCGAAGACGCCGATCCGCAAAAGGAAGGTCTGCCGCCTCAGCCCTGCGCCGCGGCAAAACAGTCGTCATCGAGATCGGCGAGAATCGTCAACGCCTTCATAGAAAAAGTAAATGGTGTCTTAAGCGACGAATCCCGGGCAAACACGATTCTTATGAGAGGTTTCGCCTGCCCGCCGGATATTCCGAAAATGAATCAACTCTACAAACTTACCTGCGGCGCATTCGCGGTTTATCCGATGTACAAGGGTCTCGCTTCCCTTGTGGGAATGGAAACGATTGACTGCGGCCAGACGCTTGAAAGTGAAGTCGAAACATTTTCGAAAAAGCAAGAGAAATACGATTTTGTTTTCTTTCACTACAAAAACACCGACTCGCGGGGCGAGGACAGAGATTACGACGGAAAAGTGAAAGCGATTGAGGATTTTGACAGAGTTCTTCCCGAAATCCTCAAAGCGAATTTTGATGTTGTCTGCATCACCGGCGACCATTCCACTCCCGCGAAAATGGGTTCCCATTCGTGGCATCCCGTTCCGGTGGCGATAAAAGCGAAATTCGAAATAACGGACGAAGTGAAAAGATTCACGGAACGGGACTGC
This sequence comes from Elusimicrobiota bacterium, assembly GCA_021161565.1. Lineage (GTDB taxonomy): Bacteria > CG03 > CG03 > CG03 > CG03 > JAGHAK01. The sequence goes on from JAGHAK010000103.1 coordinate 12,028, forward strand.
GACAAAGGCGGACTCGGACGAGTCTGGGCCACGGATTTGATGCCTATTCTTATGGCAAACGCGAAAAAACTCAAAAAATTCGGGGCGTGAATAGTTAGTCAGAAGGTAGAGGTAGATGGTAAACGGAAGACAAGAGAATCCCCCTGCTTCCCCCCTTTTTCGAAGGGTGCCGTCTCATCATCCGAAGAATGGGTCTGGGGATTAAAATGAAAAAAGTTCTGTTTTTTTTGCTTTTTTTCGGAATTTTCTCCTGTGGCAAAAAAAACATTCAAAAACCTGCCGAAATTTTCCACGGCGGCTCGATAACCGCAGGAGATACCCTTATAGGAATTTTCTCGAGCAACGGGATTGCCGCAAACAGCTACATTCCCGTTATCACAAAGTTCAAGACGATTTTCAATGTCAGAAATATCCGTCCCGGAGACTACTATGAAGTTGTCACAACCACTTCGGGCGTGATAAAAAGTTTCGTTTTCAGCAATACCCCGGAAGTAAAATACAAAGTGTGGCTGACAACAACAGGCTACAAAGCGAAGAAAACAAAATTGAAACTCTATAAAAGAATCAAAGGCTACAGCGGAACCATCAGGGGTAATCTTTACAACTCCATGCTTTCCGCGGGAGTCAACCCGTCGCTGATTATGAATTTCGCCGATATTTTCGAATCGCATATCGATTTTCTCACCGACCCCCGTCCGGGCGACAGATTCGAGATAATATACGAAAAATTCTACACAGAAGAGGGGCAGGAACTCGACAGAGGCAACATCATCGTCGCAAAATATTTTATGAAAAAGGAAAAAAGGGAATTCACCGCGTTTGCCTATCCTCTCGGTTCAGGTTATGATTACTTTACCCCGTCAGGAATGTCTTTGCGAACGCAGTTTCTCAGGGCCCCGCTTCATTACCGCAGAATCTCCTCGTATTTTTCGCTCAGAAGGCTCCATCCTATTTTGAAATATTACAGACCTCATTACGGAATCGATTATGCCGCCCCTATAGGGACCCCCGTAAGCGCGGTAGCCGATGGCGTTGTTGTGAAAAAGGGATTTAGCCGTGATGGAGGAAGATATATAAAATTGAAGCACAAAAACAACTACACAACTTTTTACGCGCATTTGTCCCGCTACGCGCGGGGGATGAAAAAGGGAAAAAGGGTTTACAAAGGGCAAGTTATCGCGTATGTTGGCTCCAGCGGTTTATCCACCGGGCCACATCTTTATTTCAGGATAAAAAAATACGGAAAACCTCTGAACTTTCTGAAAATGAAATTGCCGCCGAAGCAAAAACTCAACAGAAGAGAAATGAAAAAATTCAGGAAACTTAAGAAAAAATATTATACCTACCTCGCCAAACTCAGACAAAAAGGAAAACTTTCCATCAATGATTCTTATTGACATAGGAAACACCCAAATCAAATCGGCGCGAGTCAAAAAACCGGATAGCCTCAGAGTCGAAAAAAACGTTTCAACCTTTCCGCTAAGTGCGGCAAAATTCCGAAGCATTCTGAAAAACGCGGAATTCTGCGTTTTCTGTTCGGTCGTGCCGAAGGCTTCGGCAATTCTGAAAAAAGCCTGCGGCCAAAAAAATATAAAATTTCACCGCGTCACTTTCAAAGATTTCTCGCCTCTCAAAATAAAATACCGCAATCCGCGCAAAATCGGTGCCGACAGGCTCACCACTGCTTTGGGGGCGGTTAAAAAATTCGGCGCACCTATTATTGTTGTCGATATGGGCACAGCCGTGACCTGCGAACTGGTCAGCGGAAAAGGAGAATATCTCGGCGGCGTGATTTTTCCCGGAATCTCGCTTTCCGCTTCCGCTCTTTTCGATAAGACTGCGCTTCTGCCAAAAACCATTTTTAAAAGATCGCCGGCAATAGGAACCGACACCGCTGCCTGTATCCGGCGCGGCATCTTCGACAGCATCGGCGGAGGAATAGAAAAGGCGGTTTCTGATTTCAAAAAAATCGCCCCAAAGGCAAAAATCGTTTTCACCGGAGGCGGAATGAAATTCTTCAGGAAATCCGATTTCGATTTCAATTTCGTAAAAGACGATTTGCTCGTTTTCAGGGGACTTTTACAAATTTACAAAAACTTGTATAATCAAAACCAAAATAAAAAAAAGATAAAAGGTGGAAAGTGAAAAAGTGATATGGAAACAAGGGGAATGAAAAATCAAAAACATCGCGAGCAATTCTTGCCAGCGGGGCTGTGTGAGCGAGAAATTCGACCCAGTTTTCGCAGCGAACATAGAGCGAGCGATTCCGCTTGCGAGAGCGTCCCTGACGGCAAGATTGCGAGTGATAAAGTGATGAAAGAGGAAATGTGACAGGGAAAATTATCGCCTTGTCAGCATAAGAAGAGGGGGAAATTATGACGAAAGTTGGAATTAACGGTTTTGGAAGAATCGGGCGATTGGTGCTGAAAGCGGGTTTGGCGTCGTCGGACATCGAATTTGTCGCGGTAAACGACCTGACTGACCCGAAGACGCTGGCTCACCTTTTCAAGTACGACTCATCTTTCGGATCTTTCGACGGAGAGGTTTCTGCCGAGGGCGATTTTATTGTCATAAACGGGAAAAGAATAAAGGTTCTCGCCGAAAGAGACCCTTCGAAACTTCCATGGAAGGATTTGGGCGTAGATATCGTCGTGGAATCGACTGGGAGATTCAGGGACAGGGAATCGGCGTCGAAACATCTCGAAGGCGGAGCGAAAAAGGTCATCATCTCCGCCCCCGCGAAAGGCGAGGATATAACGATTGTTCTCGGCGTCAACGAGGAAAAATACGACCCCGCCAAGCACAACATAATTTCAAACGCATCCTGCACGACAAACTGTCTCGCGCCGGTTGTCAAAGTCGTTATGGATAAATTCGGCATAAAAAAAGGTTTTATGACGACAATCCACTCCTACACCAATGACCAGAATATCCTTGATGCGCCGCACAAAGATTTAAGACGAGCCCGCGCAGCAGCGGTTTCGATGATTCCGACAACAACCGGAGCCGCGAAAGCAATAGGAATCGTCATTCCCGAGATGAAGGGAAAACTGGACGGAATGGCTATCAGGGTCCCCACGCCCGACGCTTCTATCGTTGATGTCGTTTTTCAGGTGGAAAAAGAAACATCTGCGGAGGAAGTCAACGCCGCTTTCGAGGAAGCGGCCGCAGGAAAACTTTCAAGGTATCTTGCCATTTCGAAAGAACCCCTCGTTTCCTGCGACTATATCGGCAATTCCAAATCCTCGATAGTGGACGCACTCAGCACAAAAGTTTTTGGCGATTTAGTGAAAGTCCTTTCCTGGTACGACAACGAATGGGGTTACTCCTGCAGAGTCGCTGACCTTGTAGAGTACATCAGTAAAAAATAGCGCACGAATGTCAAAAGTCAGAAGTTGAGGCAAAGGCCGAAGAGTGGTAAAATCGCTCAATTTAGAGTCTTACGTTACGACTTCTACGCAGATTGCGGAGAAGTTTTTGATGTTTGGAGAGTATTTAAGAAAACAAATCCTCCTACATCCCCCTTTACTAAAGGGAGCGGGGTACCCATCCGAAAGATGGGTCGGGGGATTTTGGTTGCGGCCGAAGGCCGCCTTAGGATAAAGATAAACGAAAAGCAAAAGAAATTGAAAAACAAAGAAAAAGATAGGAGGATAAGTGAAAACAATAAAAGACATTGATTTTAAGGGTAAAAAAGTTTTTATAAGAGTTGATTTCAATGTGCCTGTTAAAGATGGAAAAGTTTCTGACAACACAAGAATTCTCGCGCCCCTTCAAACAATAAATTTCATCCTCAACCAGTCTCCAAAAGCAGTAATTCTTGCAAGCCATCTTGGAAGGCCAAAAGGAGAGAAAAAACCCGAACTTTCCTTAGAGATTGTTGCTGGTGAACTTGAAAAAAGTCTTAACAGAAAAGTAATTTTTCTTGATGACTGCATTGGCGAGAAAGTTAAAAAGAATATAGAAACCTCAAATGGTGATGTTTTTCTCCTTGAAAATTTGAGATTTCACAAGGAAGAAGAAAAAAATGATGAGAATTTTGCAAAGGAACTCGCCTCCCTCGCCGATGTATTCGTTCAGGACGCCTTTGCAGTTGTTCACAGAGCCCACGCTTCAACTGTAGGTATAACAAAATTTCTCCCCTCTTATGCGGGTTTTTTGATTGAAAAGGAAGTTCAATATTTTTCAAATCTACTTGAAAATCCTCAAAGGCCGTTTGTCGCGGTTCTGGGCGGGGCAAAGGTTTCCACAAAAATCTCTGTTATTGAAAATCTGTTAAAAAAAGTTGACAAACTCCTTATTGGCGGCGCAATGTCATATACAATTCTCAAAGCAAAAGAAATTCAAATCGGATCCTCTCTGTATGAAGAGGAATTTGTGGAAAAAGCAAAAAAACTTTTAAAAGAAGAAAAACTGATTCTCCCCTGCGACCACCTTGTAAGCAAATCCCCTCAAAACCCTGTTGAAATAAAAACTGTCAGAGAAATTCCTGATGGATTCTATGGAGTTGATATCGCTGATGAGACAATCAAACTCTACGCGGACGAAATAAAAAAGGCGAAGACAATTTTCTGGAATGGTCCCCTTGGAATTTTTGAAGTCGCGGAATTTTCGAAAGGGACAATTGCAATGGCGGAAAGGATTGCTGAAAGAACATCCGAAGGCGCAGTCTCTGTTGCAGGTGGCGGAGACAGCGTTTCTGCAATAAAAAAGGCCGGAGTTTTTGATAAATTCTCCCATATTTCCACCGGCGGTGGTGCGTCGCTGGAATTTATCGAGGGGAAGACGCTGCCCGGAATCGCGGCATTGGAATAAAGTGAGGTGAGTTTATGCTTACATTTTTCATAATAATCCATGTTTTTCTCGCGCTTCTGCTTTTGCTTGTTATCCTTCTCTCGGTCAGCAGAGGCGCAACCGGTTCGTCATTTCTGGGAGGCTCGTCCGATTCTCTGATTCTGGGACCCGCGGGAGACGTTTTTCTGAAAAAAGTTGTAATCGTTCTCTCCATCGCTTTTGTGATAACATCGATAACAATCTCGGTTTTAATCAAAAGACGGGGCATAAAATTCCACGCGGGGCATCCGGGCGGACAGAGGGCACCTGCCGTCGCTCAACAAAGCGCTCCCGCAGCCGCACAGCAAAAAACAGGAAAATAAATTTTACCGCCGGGGTGGTGGAAATGGCATACACGTACGTTTGAGGGGCGTATGGGGAAACCCTTGCGGGTTCGAGTCCCGCCCCCGGCAATAAATTTCCCTAAAAAGGGACTCGAAGCCGACCCGAGCGCATCCTTAACGGATGAAAAGCGAAC
>JAGHAK010000109.1 GCA_021161565.1 Elusimicrobiota bacterium
GAAAAATGACAGATTAAAATGTAAAAAGTTTCTGTTTGCTTTTTCCTATGGGATATGTAAATTTTGGATTTCGGATTGTCATTTTGAATTTTGCAGTTTGAATTTTGAATTGAAAAAGTGATATGGAGACAAGGGAACTTGTCACTTTGTCATTCCGAAGGAGTGAAACGACTGAGAAATCTTATTGCAAAAAGATTTCTCGAAATGACAGGGAAAATCAAAAATGAAAACTGAAAGATTGAAAATTGTCGGGGTAATTGGCGGGGCATCCTGCAGTCAGAAAGTTTATGCCATTGCCCGTCGCCTCGGCGAACTGCTTGCGGAAAACAATTTTGCGGTTGTCTGCGGAGGGTTGAGCGGGGTTATGAAAGGCGTGTGCGAGGGCGCCTACAGGGCAGGCGGAATTACAATCGGGATTTTGCCCGGCAAGTTTTCGGACGAAGCAAACGCCTTTGTGAAAATACCGATTGTGACTGCTATGAGTCACGCGAGAAACGCTATAATTGTGCGAACGGCCGATGTTGTGGTCGCTGTTGACGGGAAATACGGCACTCTTTCCGAAATTGCGCTTGCTCTTTCCATAGGTAAAAGGGTTTTTTCGATAGAGACGACTTGGAATGTAAAAGGCGTCGAAAAGGCGGAATCCCCGGAGTCCGTTGTTTCGAAGTTGAAGAAAATTCTGCGATGAAGATCGTTTTACAGAGGGTGACCGCAGCAAAAGTCAAAAATTCAGCCACAGGGGAATCAAGAAAAATCGGGAAAGGAGTCACCCTTCTCATTGGGTTTCACAAAGGAGACACGGAAGATAAAATTGATTATGTTGTGAAAAAAATCGCGAACCTGAGAGTTTTTGCGGACGATGAAGGAAAAAGCGATTTTTCCGTTTCGCTTCTCGAAAAAAATTTGGAAATTCTCGCGGTTCCGCAATTCACCCTTTGCGGGGATGTTTCCCGAGGACGGAGGCCTGATTTCGCCGCCGCTGCGGCTTCGAGTGATGCGAAAGTTCTTTTTGAGAAATTTTTCGCGAAAATTTCGGCGGTTCTCAAAGCGAAAGAGGGATGGTTCGGCGAATATCAGGAAGTCGAAATTTTGAATGACGGCCCGGTGACAATTATCATAGAGAAATGAAAATTTGCTTCGCAAATTTTGAGAAGGAAAACCTTTTTTTTGAAAAAGGAAAAACTCCATTTCACTTTTGCCGGAGACAAAAGTGAAAAAGTGGCTTTATCTGATTCCTTTTTTCGTTTTTCTTCTGCTTTACGGGCTTCTTTTTCTGAATAAAAAAAGAGTCGTTCCAGACAGAGATTTTTATTATCACTACCACATCGCGAAGTTTGCGGTCCCCGAGAAACTCGGAAGCAATTTCCGCCTTGTCGTTTTCAGAAAAGGCAAAGTCGTTCGCGGCATCGGCGGCAGATACGCCTACAGGTTTGTCTGGAACGGGGAAGAGTCGGTGGCGTCTTTTCCAATTCCCTGGAATGCTCCGCAGGGGTTTTACGAGGCGAGGGTTTTTCATCCCGACGAAAAGATAAGGAGCCGCTTTCTGCCGGCGGTTTTTGCTGTTATCCGCAGAAAATCGGAAAGCGTGAAATTCCCGCTGAACGCTTTCACATGGGAAAACACGCGTCCGATAAAGAATGTGAAAATAAGAACGCCCGCCGGAAGTGTTTCCGGTTGGAAAGGGATTTTCGACTGGGTTGATTTTATGGGATTCGATACTCTTTTATATCTCGCCGGACAGACCGCTTTTTTCGACAGGTCCCTTCCGAGGGATTTTCCGTGGATTGAAAATAATCTGAAGGATCTCGATAAGATCTGCGCCGAGGCAAGAAAAAGGAAAAAGCGCATCGGAGCGTGGGTGGCCTCTTATATAATTATCGGAAGAAGAGACGAAACTCTCGGGTACAAATACGGGGTCGATTACGATGTGAAAAAAGACACTCTTGTAATGAAGCGCGGCATTTCGATATGCGACGGGAAAAGGATAAAGGATATAATCAAAGTTTTGAGGAGAATCGATTTGTCCGATGTCGATTTTCTGGGGCTTGATTATATCCGCACGGTGAGCGGCGGATTTGAACTTGTGGATGACTTTTTGAATGATATGAATATCGATTTCCCCCAAAAACTCGACAGTAAGGAAAAAAGAATGATTTATCTTGGCAGGCAGATTTACCGCGACAAAAATTACAAACTAATGGATTTGTGGAACTGGTGGCGGGCGCATAAAATTTCGGAAAACATCGTCAGGATAAAAGCGGAAGTTGGAAGCAAAAAGCCGTTTTGGATTTTTCTTCTTTCCTGGCGGATGGGTCACGAGCATGGGCAGGACCCTGTGATGTTTCAGGACGCCGGAGCGGATTTTGAGACTGTTATGCTCTATGAATGTGACGGCAGGCAGTTTGGCAACCTCCTGAAACAGTGGAAAAAATACAATGCGGAAAAAGTGAATTTTGTGATAGGAAACCAGATTGATTTTCCTCTTCACCAGTTTAGTGAAGAGCCTCCTGCGCCGGAAGTTTTTGCCGAAAGAATAAGGGAAGCGAAAAAAGTTTTCAAGCCGAAGGGCATTTTCATAAATGATCTTTCCCGGGCTTTGTGGGGAAGAAAAGGGCCGTATTCCACAATCGAATGGCTTACGCCTGTGAAAGAAGAACTTGTGAAATAAAGACATCACTTTGTCCTCTTGTTTTTTTCTTGTTCCATATCAATTCTTTTCACCTTTCGCTTTTCACTTTTCTCTTTTCTTTATTTAATTTGACTAAAGCGGGGTTTTTATCTATAATCGGCTCTAAATTGAGGAGGTGGCTATGCCCAAAATTTACATAATAGATGTGACAAACAGGGATGGAGTTCAGACGGCGAATCTGGGCCTCGCGAAACTGGAAAAAACAATGGTGAATTATTATCTCAACAGAATGGGGATTTTCCAGTCGGAATTCGGGTTTCCTTTCACGAGTCACGAAATTCACTATCTGAACGCCAACCTGCGTCTTGTGGAGATGGATGTTTTGAAGCCCATTCGCTTATCGGGCTGGTTGAGAGCAATTCCCGGGGATGTCGAACTTTCATTCAAAAATGTTCCTGAAATGAAATACATAAACATTTCAATTTCCACATCCAAACAGATGATTGAAAAAAAATTTCAGGGGAAATTTACTGAAGAGGACATCGTTAAATCAGTTATTTCGAGTATTGAAAAGGCGAAAGACCTCGGCGCCTCGGCGATTGGCGTAAATGCAGAGGACGCATCGAGGACAGAACTTTCCTTTCTGATTGATTTTTCGGCAAGGGCCAAAGAGGCCGGAGCGGAAAGAATCAGATACTGCGACACGCTTGGTTACGATGACCCTTTTACGATTTATGACAGGATTTACAAAATCGCAAAAGAGGTGAAAATTCCGATCGAACTTCACTGCCACAACGACATCGGTCTTGCTGTTGCCAATTCTGTCGCCGGAGCGAAAGCCGCTGTGGATGCGGGAGTGGACGCCTACATAAACACGACCATAAATGGAATGGGGGAGCGCGCGGGAAACGCCGATTTGATTTCCGTAATTCTCGCCGTGAAAAAATCGTCGGGCTTTTCAGGAAAATATCTTCTCGACGAGCGTGTTGACTTGAAAGGCGCCTGGCAAATTGCCAAATACGCTTCCTACTGTTTTGGTGTTCCGATTCCGATAAATCAGCCGGGTGTCGGTTCGAACGCTTTTGCGCACGAATCGGGCATTCACGCCGACGGGGCGCTTAAGGACAGAAGAAATTATGAACTTTACGATTACGAGGAACTCGGAAGGGGTGAACCCGAAATCATAGAAACGGGCAGACAGATTATTGTCGGCGAATACTCCGGAATCAAGGGATTCAGAAATGTTTATGAGAAACTCGAGGTGGAATTCAAGAGCAAAGAAGAGGCAAGAAAAATTCTGGAACTTGTCCGTTACGCCAATGTGCACAAGCAAAAGCCTCTCGTCAAGGACGAACTCATTTTTATCGCGAAATATCCGGACATAACCCGAGAGATTCTCACAGTGGAACCGAGTTGCTAAAAATGATTTCTCCATCGGAAAAAATAAAAAATCTGCCGCCTTATCTTTTCGGCGCAATAGATATCCTGAAGGCGAACGCGTTTCGGAAAAAACTCGATGTGATAGACCTCGCGATGGGAAATCCCGATTTGCCGACAGATCCGTCAATTGTCGAGCGTCTGATTGACACTGTTAAAAATCATCCTCGCACGCACAGATATCCGCAGGCGAAAGGTATGCCGAAATTCCGCTTGGCGCTTGCAAACTGGTATAAAAGAAGATTTGGAGTAAACCTGAATCCAGAAACGGAAGCCGCAGCGTTAATCGGTTCGAAAGAGGGGATTGCCCATCTCTGTCAGGCGTATCTTGACAGTGGTGATGTAGTTCTTGTGCCCAATCCCTGCTATCCGGTTCATCTAAACAGCGTAATACTCGCCGGCGGCGAGCCTTATATGATGCCGCTTGTGAAGGAAAACGGCTACATTCCCGTTTTAAGCGAAATTCCTGAAAATATCAGAAGAAGGGCGAAAATTATGATTTTGAATTATCCGAACAATCCGACCGGAGTCGTTATCGAGGATTTGAAATTTCTTGAAGACGCGGTCGAATTCGCGAAAAAATATGGCATAATCATCGTTTATGACAACGCCTACTGCGAGATAACCTACGACGGCTATGTCGCGCCTTCGTTCCTTCAGGTAAAAGGCGCAATGGGAGTCGGAATCGAGGTCGGTTCTTTCTCGAAAACATACAATATGGCTGGATGGCGAATCGGCTGGGCTGTCGGCAACAGCGAGGTGATTTCGACTCTTTCGAAATACAAAAGTTATATCGATTACGGCGTTTCGACTTTTATACAACTGGCAGCGGTCAAGGCTTTGGAACTTCCGGCTGAAAAAATCAGGCAGACGGTTGCCGAATACGAAAGAAGAATGGATTTCTTTATAAAAAAATTGAAATCGATAGGTTGGATTATAGAAAAGCCCAAGGCGACGATGTATCTGTGGGCGAAAATTCCTCCGCCATATGCGGCAATGCCTTCTCTGGAGTTTGCGGAACTGCTAATCGAATCGACGGGAATCGCTGTCACGCCCGGAAGCGGTTTCGGCACATATGGCGAGGGTTTTGTGAGAATGGCGATGGTCACGCATTACAGAAGATTTCACGACGCGTATCTGAGGCTTAAAAAATTTCTTTCGGGCAAAGGAAGAGGAAGATGAAGCGGAAGAAAATCATAAATATTGGGCTTATGGGCTACGGCACCGTGGGGCAGGGCGTGGCGCGGATAATTCAGGAGAAAAACGAAATTCTGTCGCAAAAGACGGGCGCGCTTCTGCGACTTAAAAGAATCTGCGACAAAAAATTCAAAAAAACAAATGCCGCAGCCATTTACACCACTGAGGCGGCGGATATTTTCAGCGACCCGGAAATAGATATTTTCGTGGAACTTATAGGCGGTTATCAGCCGGCGAAAAGAATGATTACGCTCGCGCTCGAAAAGGGAATAGATGTGGTGACGGCGAACAAGGATGTCATTTCGAAAGATATGAATGAGATACTTTCGCTGGCTAAGAGAAAAAAGCGGAGAGTTTACTTCGAGGCTGCCGTTGGCGCGGGAATACCGATAATTGCCGCGCTCAACGAAGGTCTTTGCGCGAATCGGATTTCGAACATTACGGCGATTCTGAACGGCACGACGAATTTTATTCTAACCGAGATGAGCGAAAAAGGGGAGACATTTGAAAGGGCGCTCCAGACCGCGCGGAAAAAGGGATTTGCCGAAGCGGATCCCTCAAAAGATATTTCCGGAATGGATTCCGCCTCGAAACTGGCGATTCTCGCATCCCTTGTTTTCAAAACGCACATAAGGCCCGAGCAGATTTACATAAGAGGCATTGAGAATATCTCTGCTCTCGATATGTTGTTTGGAAGCGAATTAGGTTTTGTCTTGAAACTTCTCGCGACAATGAATACAGACAACGACGGACGGATTTTTCTTGCGATAGAACCGGCGTTTATAAGAAAGAATCACCCGCTCGCCAGCGTCAACGGAGAATATAATGCGGTTTATCTGACAGGCGACGCCACAGGAGATTTGATGTTTTACGGAAAGGGGGCAGGTTCTCTTCCCGCCTCTTCTGCCGTCGTAAGCGACATCGTTTACACCGCCCGCCACATTCTCGAACGAAGCGCGGTTCACATTCCGTTTTTCGAACTTGGCGGCGAGTCGGTCGAAATTTCCGAAATAAGCGAAGCGGCGGACAGTTTTTATATTAGATTCACGACAATCGACAAGCCCGGGGTTCTTGCCCGCATTGCGCGAATTCTTTCGAGTTACAGGATATCGATTTCGTCCGTCATACAGAAGGAGGGTTCATCGCCCAAGGCGGTGCCGATTGTAATGCTCACGCACGGGGCGAAAATGGGCGATATACAAAAGGCTCTTGCGGAAATCGACGCGCTGAAAATCATCAGGAAAAAGACCGTTTTTTACAGGATTCTTGAGATATGAAAATCGGCGTCATTCACAAATACAGAAAACATCTTCCTGTTACGGATAAGACGCCTGTCATCACTCTTCAGGAAGGTTCAACTCCGCTTTTGAGAGTGGAAAACATTGAAAAAGAATTTAATTTTCCGTTTCAACTCTATTTGAAGTATGAAGGGGTAAATCCCACGGGCTCTTTCAAAGACAGAGGAATGACTGTCGCCATTTCGAAGGCTGTGGAGAAGGGCTGCGAGTATGTAATTTGCGCATCCACAGGTAACACTTCTGCCTCTGCCGCCGCTTATGCGTCAAAGGCGAAACTGAAAGCGCTTGTTGTGATTCCAGAGGGATCTATTGCTCTTGGCAAACTTTCGCAGGCGATGATTCACGGAGCGAAAGTCGTGGCGATAAAAGGCAATTTCGACGACGCTCTGAAAATTGTCAGGGAAATCTGCGAGAAATATCCTGTTGAACTCGTAAATTCATTAAATCCCAACAGAATTGAGGGACAGAAAACCGCGGCTTTTGAAATTGTCGACGCTCTCGGGCGCGCTCCTGATTTTCACGCGATGCCTGTCGGCAACGCGGGCAACATCACAGCATACTGGAAGGGTTATAAGGAATACTGCGCGATAAGACCTGTTATGATGGGCTTTCAGGCAGCAAAATCAGCGCCGATTGTCGAAGGACATCCGATAAAAAAACCAGAGACAATCGCAACAGCGATAAGAATCGGAAATCCTGCCTCGTGGAAAAAGGCGGAAGCGGCGCGGGATGAATCAGGCGGTCTCATCGACAAAGTGACTGACGATGAAATTCTTTCCGCATATAAGGCGCTTGCCGAACTTGAAGGGATTTTTGTTGAGCCTGCTTCTGCCTCAACTTTGGCAGGTTTAATCAAATACAATAAAAAAAGTTATTTCAAAAAAGCGACAAAAGAAACAATTGTCGTGGGAGTTCTAACAGGTCACGGCCTCAAAGACCCGGACAGGGCGATAAAATCCTGTTTTCAACCTGAAATTGTTGAGGCAACAACTGCAAAGGTGTGTCGGGCTTTTGACCTTTAATGCCTGCGAAATTCGCTCAGCATTTTCTAAAAAACAAAGGGATTATCGGGAAAATAATTTCGGTTGTCCCGCGCGGGGAAAATATTCTTGAAGTAGGCCCGGGAAGGGGCGCTTTGACGGAGCATCTTCTCGGAATTTCGAAAAAACTCGTTTGCGTCGAAAAAGACGAAAAACTTGCGGGCCCTCTTGCTGAAATCTGCGGCAGCAAGGCAGAAATTATAAATGAAGATATTTTGAAAGTGAGAAAAGTTTTTGACGAGGATTTTTTTATCGTTGGAAATCTGCCCTTTTATCTTTCCAAAAAAATAATTTTTTATCTTGCGGAACTGCAGGGCTGGAAGAAGGCTTTTCTGATGTTTCAGAAGGAGATGACTGAAAAAATTTTTTCTCCCTGCGGGAGTTCAGGTTATGGAAAAATCGCGATTACTTTTTCCGTATTTTTTTCGGGAAAAAAACTATTTGATGTTTCAAAAGGAAGTTTCAGCCCTCCTCCGAAGGTTGACGTTTCATTTGTTCTGGCGGAAAATAAAAATGCTGGAATCGATGCAAAGAAATGGAGAAAATTTCTGGATTTTTGTTTTTTGTCGAGAAGAAAGTTTCTTTTTACGAATCTGAAAAGAGCAGGATACAAAGATTTAGAGGGTGTTTTTCGCAAACTTGCTCTCAGCCGAAAAGCAAGACCGCAGGAAATTTCTCCCGGGAAATTTCTTTCTCTTTTTATAGAACTTGAAAATGCGGGTTAAGGTAAAAGTTTCTCCTTCAAGCAAGGTTGCCTCTGTAAAAAAAGAAGGGGATTTTTTGAAGGTTTTTGTGGACGCCGCCCCCATAAAGGGAAAGGCAAATAAGCGTCTTGTCGAAATTCTTGCAGATTATTTCAAAGTTCCGAAAAGTTGCGTAAAAATCCTTCACGGAAAATCAGGAAAAATCAAACTTGTTGAAGTGGTGAGCAGGTATCCCTTAAAGAAATGAAGAACTCCACACTAACAGGTGGCGTTCTTCATTCATATTTGAATATTTAGTAAATTATCACCCCATAATATCTATTCTAAAACATAAGACAAGACTTTTTCACAGACTTTAACCACTGGTTGCTAAATATTTACAGTTAAAAGTAAGTAATTCCTCCCATGTTAAAACCTAGCACTTAACAAACATAATTTAACCTCTGAAATAGAAGTATTTCTGGCCGCAAAAATATTCTTATGTTCTATTCTGCGGATAACCCTAATCGTAGGGAACCCAAATCCCAGCCTATTATCGCGGTAAAATAAAATACCACTCATCTCTCTCTCCATTCGTCTGGCTTCTTCTCGATCTGCACTCGCAGACTTAAATAGGACATAAGCTTCATAAAAAGACCCTATTGATAACAAATACCAGAATCCCCCACTTTCGCCAAGTTCTTCCGCTGTTTGACCAAGCTGAAACCACAAGACCCCACACAAACCTATACCAATACCACCTAACCCAAGTTCGCCAAAATTCAAAAAAGATCCTTGTAATATAAGCATTTTGCCAAAAGTGTGGTCACTACCGATTGAGTGATTTCACTATTATATTTCCCTCTATTTTTCTTCGGGGCAAAGGA
>JAGHAK010000011.1 GCA_021161565.1 Elusimicrobiota bacterium
CTACGAGAGAAGGCGTAACTGGCGGCGAAATAGCCGACCTTGCGAATTTTTCCATTATTTTAAACGACAACTGTTACTTTTACGCGTCTTCTCCCGATGGTTGGCAGAGGCTCTGGAAAGTTTTCGCCGTGAAGCGAAGCACATCCAGCGCTTTCTCCGTGAAAATAGCGAAATCGTTTTTTCAACTGACGAGGGAAACGAACATTCAGCTGTTTGTGCGCATCGGCGGCAGCCAGACGCGTCCTTTGGCAGTTTCTCTCGGCAAAAGCGTGGTAGCGAGAAAATGGCTTGATATGGTGGGCGACAACAAGGGTCCCGGATGGTGGAAACTTCCCGACGGAGCGCCTTCCGGCATCGCCGATATTATGTCATTCGCTGTGTGGAACAATTCCCATTCGACGACGTTTCAGTTTTATTTTGCCGGGCCCGTTTCGCGGGATGGTTTTTTTGCCGGAGCCGATCTTTACATAGACACCAACAGAATCACGAAAAAAGGCAAAGGAAAATGTCTGAAAGGGCTAAACTGTTTCATTTCCGAAGATGCCTATTGGGAATACTGCCTGAGAATTTCGACCCGCTCCGCGATGCTCATAAAAGGTTCGCGGATATGGAAAATTCCCGTAAGGATAGATTCTTCGAAAAGAATCGTTACGGTGACGCTTCTCCGAAAGTTTTTTGACGCGGACGCGGAAAAATGCAAATTTGTTCTTATGACATATCTTGCCGATAAAGACGCCAATGTTGTGGATGTTCTGGCGGAGAAGGATTCGACTCACCCCGGCGGCGGCAAGCCCGAATACAAATCGCCGAATGTTCTCGATATAATCGCGCCGAGCGCTGTTGAGCAGAAAAAAATTTTGAGCAGTTATCTGAAAAAAAGAGGAGTTCAGATTCCGAGTTTGCCTTAGAGGCTATTGCAAAATAAAATTGGCAAGGTTATTTTGCGACAGCTTCTTGGATAGGGAGGAATAATGAAAAGATTTTTTACGACGATTGTTTTGCTGGCGGTTTTCGCAGGTTTTTATTTTTATTTTGGCCGGACGTCTCGCGAAGCGATTGAAGCCGTTCCCGCTTCGGTTTCGAATGATGATGGGACATCAGCCCGGTTTTTGCAGGAATTCGAGAAAGAGTTCACGAAAGTCGTCGAAAGAGCGAAACCCGCGGTCTGCAACATTTCGGCCTCGTCCATCGTCGAAATGAAGGAGCCGCTTTACTTCGAGGATTTTTTCTTTAATCCGTTCGAGGATTTTTTCGGTGCTCCGCGGCAACCCCGCTACAGAAAAAGAAAATTCAAATCCGAAGCGACAGGTTCGGGTGTGATAATAGACAAAGACGGTTATGTCCTCACGAACGAACATGTGATTGACGGCGCGGACGAAATAAAAGTGACCGTTTATATAGGCGGAAAGGAAAAAGTTTATCCTGCGGAGATTATCGGCAAAGACGAGCAGACAGACCTTGCCGTGATAAAAATAAAGAGCAAAAAAAAATTTCCTTTTCTCCCGATGGGAGATTCCTCTTCCATAAAAATAGGGCAGTTTGTTTTCGCCATCGGGTCGCCTTTCGGTCTCGCTCAGACTGTGACATACGGAATTGTGTCAGCCGAAAGGCAGAGTGTCAGGATTCAGGACAAAATTTATGACGATATGATACAGACGGATGCCGCTATAAACAGGGGAAATTCAGGCGGGCCTCTGATAAATCTGAGAGGCGAGGTAATCGGAATAAACACGGCGATTGTCGCGCCTTCCGGCGGATTCATCGGAGTCGGTTTCGCCATTCCCGTAAACAAAGCCAAGGAAATTCTCTCGTCCCTGATAGAGAAGGGTGAAGTGACGAGGGGCTGGCTCGGCATCGAGATGAGAGAAGTCGATGAGGTTATAGAAAAGCAGTTTGGTCTGAAGTCGGAAGAAGGCGTTCTCGTAAACAGAGTCATTCAGGGCAGCCCTGCAGACGAGGCGGGAATCAAAAGAGGCGATGTGATTGTCGAATACGACGGCCGCCCGGTCAAAACGCCGATGGATTTGAAAAAGTTTGTGCAAGGCACTTCACCAGGGGAAAAAGTCCAAATCGCTGTCGTAAGATCCAAACGCAATGTCTCTCTCACCGTCAAGATAGGGCGCCTCGGCGGCGCAAAGGCGCAGAAAGTCAGCGAATATAGTTGGAAAGGCATCACGGTAAAAAACATCAAGGACAGGAGCAAGTATGAGTTGCCCGAAGGGAAAACCGGCGTTGTCGTCACATCCATCGACTATTCGAAGCCACTCGCCTCTTCGGGTCTCATTGTCGGGGACATAATCTGCGGAATAAACAGAATGGAAGTGGCTTCCGTTTCGGATTTCATAAAAGCGACGAAGAAAGTGAAAATAAAGGACGGTGTCATTTTCGATTGTATTCGCGGAGGCGTCCCGCTTTATATAACTTTTCTGCCGTAATGGCAAAGGGCAAAGCGGAAAAATTTATTTTTTTATCGATTACGGTCCTTTTTTTTCTGGGATCCGCTTTCCTAATCGATGTAAAGCACTATCGCCTGAAACTTCTGGTGATGGAACTTGCCGCGACCGCGCTGATTGTTTTTTTTCTCCTTCGTGCCGCTTTTTCGCGAGAGAAAATAATCTTGATGAAAAGTTCTCTCGACAGGTGGGTGTGGTTTTACTTCGGATATGTGATTCTTCGCTACGCGTTCTATCAGGACAAAGGTCTTTCGCAAATGGAAATCGAAAAGAACGTTCTCTGCGTCGGTCTTTATTGTGGCTTTTCGCAGACCGTCATCAGGGGCGACATAAAATCCGTTCTGAAAATTTTTTCCCTTTCCGCCGTTCTTGTGGCGGCATACGGTCTCTGGCAGAATTTCGGCACGCCTCTTTTGTGGTTCCTGGTTCCCAGAATTTCGCCTCCTTACGCGACTTTCGGCAACCAGAATTTTTTCGCTGCGTATCTTGTGATAACACTGCCGTTTCTTTTTCTTTTGCTTACGGACAAAAATTTCGTCCTGAAAACCGCTGGCGCTCTGGGTTTGGTTGTTTATGCCCTTGACCTGATATACATCAAAAGCCGTGGCGGAATTTTATCCGCCCTGTTTGGCGTTTTTGTTTTTTTTATTGCGCGCAGCAAAGGAAGATTGAAATTGGAAAGAGTTCTTGCCGCCGTCGCCAACAAAATCAGAAGAGTGAAAACAAAAGCGGTCCTGCTGAAAAAGCAGAAAGAAATTCTTTTATCCGTTGTCGCAAAATGCGCTGAAATAGCGGCGAAGAAATCCGTTATGAGATATCTAAAGGTATTTTCCATCGCGGTTGTCGTATTGTTCGCCGGTTGGGCGGGATATAAAACAAGGTCATTCTGGCTTAGAGACACATCCCGGCTTTTTATATGGAGGGACACGATAGTGATGGCGATTAAAAATCCCCTCGGCGTCGGCCCGGGAGCGTTCGCCGCGAGTTTTCCAAAATACGCCAGCGAAAAACTGAAAAAAATTTATCCGCAGAAAAAATACATCGTGAATTTCGCCCACAACGAGTATCTCGAAATTTTCGCGGAACTGGGCGCGCCTGGCCTGTTGCTTTTTCTTGTTCTTATTTTCGTTTTTTTTAGAACCGCAAAAAATCCGTATCTGATTGCCTCGGCCGCCGGAATTTTGTTTCATAACTTCTTTTCCGTGAATATGAGGTTTATAATATCGGCGGGCTTTCTCTATGTTGTTTTTGCTCTCGCCGCCTCAGAGACAGCGGAAAAAGTCAGGATAAAAATGAATGCCGTCAAAAGAGGTTTTTTGCTTTTGCTGGCGGCGGGGATTCCTTTTTATTTTGTTCCGCGGATATTTAAACCCATCAAAGCGTACAAAGAGACGGCGCGGGAACCGGATTTTTTCGAGAATATAAAACAGGGCAAAATAGCGCGGCTCGAGAGTATTCTTGTTCACAGACCGGACGATTACGACATTTTGTATAAACTCGGGTGGTTTTATGCGAAAAAAAAGGACTGGCGGAAAGCGTCCGATTATTTCCTGCGCGCGGCGAAAATCCGCCCGACCGCGGGTTTGTGGAACAATATCGGAAACATTTTTTTCGAGACGGGCAACCGTTCCCGCGCGATAGAATGCTATAAAAACGCTCTTAGAATAAATCCGGATTTGACTGACGCCAGATTTAATCTCGGTTACACTTATTTTTATGAAGGCAAACTCGGCGCGGCCGCCGTTTGTTTCAATGAGGTTCTGAAAAAAGACAAAAACAACGCCAAGGCTTTGATGATGCTTCAGAAGATGAAGGAATGAAAAAAATAATCCTCGCCTCCGCCTCGCTTCGCCGCAGGGAATTGTTCAAGAAATTTGGATTGAAGTTTATATCTGTGGTTAGCGGCGTTGAGGAAGGTGAATTAAAAGGTCTAACCCCGTCCCAGACGGCGGAATATTTCTCAAAGATGAAAGCCCGCCGCGTTGCAGACAGGCACAAAACCGCCGTGGTGGTTGCGGCGGACACGATCGTGGCGTGTGGAGGAAAAATTCTTGGCAAACCCGTTTCCCGCCGCAATGCGGAAAAAATGCTTGAATTCTTAAGCGGTCGTCAGCATTCCGTTATCACGGCTTTCACCGTGATTGAAGGCGAAAAGGAAATGACTAAATCCGTAAGAACAAAAGTTTTTTTCAGGAATCTGTCAAAAGACGAAATCAAACGGTATGTCGCATCCGGCGAACCGATGGGCAAAGCGGGCGCCTATGCCATACAGGGCGGCGCCGCTCTGTTTGTGGAGAAAATCGCCGGCGACTACTTTAATGTGGTCGGTCTGCCGCTGTGCGAACTTTATGATGTTTTGAAAAAATTCGGCATAAAACTTTAAAGGCAGAGTTAAAAAAAATGGCGTAAAGATAAACCCAGATTTTTCATTAGAAAAATCTGTCCTTTGGACCGCCCTATCTCTGATAGGGCGGGGTTAACCCAAGTTCGCCAAAATTCAAAAAAGATCCTTGTAATATAAGCATTTTGCCAAAAGTGTGGTCACTACCGATTGAGTGATTTCACTATTATATTTCCCTCTATTTTTCTTCGGGGCAAAGGA
>JAGHAK010000080.1 GCA_021161565.1 Elusimicrobiota bacterium
CGGCAGAAGCCGAATGTGACGAGAATGAAAATTCTCGGCTCGGAAGTTGTTCCCATTTCATCGGGGTCTAAAACCCTGAAAGACGCGATAAATGAGGCTCTCAGGGACTGGATTACAAATCTTAGAAACACGCATTATGTTCTCGGCTCTGTTGTAGGGCCCTATCCGTATCCTGTGATTGTTCGCGATTTTCAGAAAATCATAGGCGAGGAAACAAAAAAACAGATTCTGAAAAAAGAAAAGAAACTTCCGCATTACATAATTGCCTGTGTCGGCGGCGGCTCGAATTCCGCGGGAATTTTTTATCCCTTCCTCGGTTCGAAAGTGAAACTGGTTGGCGTTGAAGCGGCAGGAAGAGGCCTTTCGACAGGTCTTCACGCCGCAACGCTCATCAGGGGAAAGGTGGGTTATCTTCACGGAAGCAAAACATTTCTGCTTCAGGACAGATACGGGCAGGTGAAAACAACACATTCTGTTTCAGCGGGGCTTGACTATCCGGGCGTCGGACCCGAACATTCCTTCTGGAAGAAAAAAGGTCTTGTGTTTTACGATGCAGTGACGGATAGGGACGCGCTTGAAGCGTTTTTTGAACTTTCCCGTCTCGAGGGAATTATTCCTGCGCTGGAAAGCGCCCATGCTCTTGCGTATCTTGGAAAACTAAAAAAGGAGGGAAAAATTATCGTCGTCAATCTTTCGGGCAGAGGCGACAAGGACATCGACTCTGTCATGAGCATCGAATCAAAAAAATGAAAGGTTTTCTTGCTTATGTTCCTGCTGGTTTTCCCGATTTGAAAACAACAGGGGAAATCCTTGAAAAGTTAAATGACCTGCCGATTACAGGAGTTGAAATAGGGATTCCTTTCTCTGACCCTGTCGCAGACGGGCCGGTGATACAGAACGCTTACAAAGTCGCTGCCGAAAACGGAGTTAATCTCGCTAAAATTCTGGATTTGGTAGAGAACCTGAATTTGAATTACGATGTTTACATAATGAGTTATCTGAATCCGATTCTGAATTTCCCGCAAGGTTTGCCGCAGTTGCTCCGCCGTCTCGGAAGAATAAACATAAAAGGATTGATAATTCCGGATTTGCCCGCCTGCGAGACGGAAAACATCGCGCTGAATTTTCCGACCGTTCTTTTTCTCGCGCCGAACAGCACGGAAAAAGAGATGGAAATCGTAAATCAGAAGACTCCGCCTTTTGTTTATTACATTGCCCGCTACGGAACGACCGGCGTCAAATCAGATATTCCCGGCATTTCAAAAATAAGGGAAATGAAACGAAAAATAAAAAGTCCTCTTTTCGTGGGTTTCGGCATTTCCGAAAGGCGGCACATAAAGCGTCTTTGGGAAGTTGCCGACGGAGTGATTGTCGGAAGCGCCCTTGTGGAAGAGATGGCAAAGCCGCCTGCGAAAACGGTCGCGGTCAGGGTTTGTCGCAAAATCAAAGGACTTTTGGGGGTTTGAGATGCCGGATGAAAGATTTTCCGTAAAGGACCTGAAGGCAAACCGAAAGAATCTTTCCGACGAAATAGAATTGTTCAAATCGAAACTTCTGGATATAAAAACGGAGAAGTCGGAGGCGGCGGGAATTGTCGCGAAACTTCTTTTTGCAGTGGAGGCTCTGAAAAAGACGGAAGCGCTTCTTAAACTGGAAACCGCTCTTTCGGAATACGATGAAAAACTGAGGGAAACGGGGATAAATCCCGCGATGACGGATTTTATTTCATCAAAGCGCAGAGAGAATATTTTGAAGAAAAATTATGCGATTCCGCTTGGCAGGATAAATGACATTGAAAAGAAACTCGGGATTTTTGCGAAGAGGAGCGAAGTCAATTCTGAGTTTATTATGAAACTTCGCAGCCTTCTTGCCGCCGAGCAGGATTTGGACAATATTTGGGTTATTGTCAGGAAAATGGCTTCCGTCATCAGCGAATCGGGAGAGTTATCGAAGCGGATAGAGAAGGAGGACGCGATAAGATTTTTTGTGGAAGAGGCGGGATTCGAAGAGAAACAGGGCGTGTGCGAATTTTTGGGAAAGAAAAATCTCGCGGAAGCGGTTCGCGATGAAATCGTCACACAGAAGATGCTGGCTAAAGAATTGAAAAAAGTTGAATCGCAGATAAGCAAATTGGGAAAAATTCTGCTTGGAACGATGAATAAAAAAATTTCATCCGTCAGCAGAAACTTCGAAAGAAATGTTCCCGCGCCTGTGAGGCTCGTTTCGAATTATCTAATCAATCCGCTGATGATAACATCGACTGTTATGGGTTCCCTGGCAGTGGTTGTGTTTGCGATAGGCAGATACGCTGTCGGGCCAATCGGATGCTTTTCCCTGTCTCTTGAGAAGGTTATTCTTTCCACGCAGATTCCTGCGATTTGCGGGATGCTCGACGCTCAGAAGGTTTTTCTCGCAGGATTCGCCGCCATTTTCTTCGGCGGGTTTATAAAAATGATGGACGAAAAAATTCGGGAGAAAATAGCCAGAAAGAGTATATCTGTTTAGATTACTTTGCTTTTCCCAGAATTCTGAAAACTTTTGTTCCGCAGACAGGACACACTCCTTTGATTGCTTTCATTCCGTTTTTCATAACGATTTCCTGCCCGTTCTTGATTTCGACCGTCTTTTTACATTTCATGCATCTTCCCTGAGCCATTTTAACCTCCAGCGAATTTCTATATGTTAGCAAATTTCCGGGAATTTTGTAAAATACCAAAATGAAAAAGACATTTTTTCTGATTTTACGCATTCTTGTAAGCGCCTGCATTTTTTTTCTGGTCATATCGAAACTGAACCTTTCATCCTCAGGTGGCTCTTTTTTTGGCAGGTTCTGCGGCAATTTCCTCGCGATTTTGAATAATCTGAAAAAGTTTTCCGCTGGCGAAATTGTTCTTTATCTGGCGATTTATTTTTCGGTTTTGTGCACCGTCTCTTTTAGATGGTGGGGTTTTCTGAGAAACAGAAAGTTCGATATCGGTTACTTCCGTCTGTTGAAATATTCTCTTATAGGTCAGATTTTCAACAGCATTATGCCCTCGACAATCGGCGGCGATGTGGTGAAGGGATATTATCTTTATAGAGATATTTCGCATGACAAAAAAAATGCCGTTTTGACGATTTTCATCGATCGCCTTGTCGGAGCCGCCACCGCGGTTTTTTTCATTTTTGTCGGTTCTGTGTATCTTTCTTTTCATGTTTCCGGTTTTGGGATTCTCGCCGCCGCGATTTTCGGCGCGGCCGTTTTTTCCGTTGTCTTCATTCTTTTTTTTAGCGAAAAATTTCTGAAGAAATTCCCGCAAAAGCATTTTTTCGGGAGGGTTTACACTGTGGTTTCGTATTATAGAACCCACGGTTTTTCTTCTCTTATCAGAGCTTTTTTTATTTCATTTTATGTCCAGTTCGCAATCGTCACGTTGAATTACCTGATTCTGACGGCGCTTTCGGGGCATTCGGTTTCGTATTTCAGTTTCTTCTGTCTCGTCCCGATTATTGGCATAATTCAGGGCATTCCGGTTTCATTCGGCGGATGGGGAATCGGCGAGGCGGCATATTCCGTTTTTTTCTCGATTGTGGGAATTTCTTCTGATTTTTCCGTGTCTGCTTCGCTTGTTATGAAAGTTATTCTGATTTTAATGGGATTGGCGGGACTTCCTTTTTACATAATCCACAAACCTGCCAAAATAGAAAAACTGAAATTTGACAGCGGCGGCTGAAATAAAATAAAATAAAATGAAGATAACTGCTGAGGGCAGGAAATAGTTTACACTTTGGCTGAGGTGATTTTTTGGCTGCAACTGCGTCGCTCAGTAGTAAGGATTGACAAATTATGAAATCGGCAAAGCAATTGATTGTTTTATTTCTTCTGATTGCGGCGGTGGGTTTCCTCACTCTAAGGTTCAAGAAAGAGTATTCCATAAAAAACAACGAACTAAGCAATCGAAACTGGTATGCGGTAATAAACTGTGATAAACAATAGAATCATCGCCTTTTGCTACGCTTTCATAGCGGGAATCGGTTTTGCCATGGGGTTTTTGCCGAATTTCGATGTTTTCCGCCCGCTTTTCCCTTTTTCCAATCTCCTGATTCTTCACTGGCTTCTGATTCTGGCGGCGGTTTTTATTATCGCCTGGTTTCTGCTGGGGCGTTTTTTCTTTTTCAGGAATTTTTTTATTATCGCGGTGCCTCTGATTTTAGGCGCGACGAATTACTGGCGGTTTTTCAACACAAAGTTTCCCGACCATATCTCCAATTATCGACAACAAATTCTGGGACAGAACTGGGATAAAAGGGATTGTCATCAGGGAGCCGGATGTCAGACCCGATAAGACAAATCTCACAGTTCGTCCTTTTCAAATAAAGAAA
Source organism: Elusimicrobiota bacterium (assembly GCA_021161565.1). Taxonomy (GTDB): domain Bacteria; phylum CG03; class CG03; order CG03; family CG03; genus JAGHAK01. The sequence continues at coordinate 4,363 of JAGHAK010000080.1, forward strand.
AAGGGCAAATGGCGGACACTTGAAGGAAAAACCGGAAATGTCCTTGTTCAGGTAAAACCCGCCGTTGGAGATTATTACAAGACCTGCGATTACGGCGATATTATAGAAGTGAACGCCGCGCTGCTTCAGCCGATGAAAAAAAGCAATCCGGGAGCGTTCGATTACGCGC
>JAGHAK010000003.1 GCA_021161565.1 Elusimicrobiota bacterium
GCTTATCATTAGACGATATCCAACTCATATTCAAGTGATAAGTAAACAAGTTGACAAGTTAACAAGGAAACTCCCCCCCTTCTACCGTCTCACGTCTACCTTTTACCTTACAACTTACCACTTACAACTGCCTGCCTGCAGGCAGAGGCAATATCCAATTCAATAAAAAAGCAGCCTGATTCTGGGCACGCACTCCATTACTTAATATCATCTCTACGCACCTTAATATTTACCAGCTGGCTTTCTTCACCCCGGGCAACTCGCCCTTATGGGCAAGTTCCCTGAAACAGAGCCGGCAAAGCCCGAAATCCCGCAGATAACTGCGGGGGCGGCCGCACCGAAGACATCTGTTTTTTTCCCGGGTTCTGAACTTCTGAATTCTCTTCGATTTTTCAATCTTGCATTTTTTTGCCATACTATTTTCTAAAAGGAACACCCAACATTCCGAGATAAGTCATTCCTTCCTCCGCGGTGCGCGCTTTCACGCAAATCGTTATCCCCATTCCCACAGCCCCCGAAATCTTTCCGGGCTGAACCTCGGGAAAAATCGTTATATCCGATACCCCTATATTGTAATTTCCCGCTTTATCGAATGACTTTTTGTCCAGACCCCTGAAATCGCGCATCCTTGGAATCGCGATGTTGACGAATCTGTCGAGGAATTCATACATTCTTTCTCTACGCAAAGTGACTTTGCAACCGAGCGGCTGATTTTTCTTTATCTTGAAATTCGAAATTGCCTGTCTCGATACCGTTCTTATCGGCTGCTGACCCGTAATGCGGGCAATCTGAACCATCGCCTCGTCGAGATATTTTGTGTCTTCCTTCGCGGCGTTGTGCGAAACGCTGATGACGATTTTCGTTATTTTCGGAGCCTGAAAACGGTTTTTGTATTTGAATTTTTTCGCCATCTGCTCAACGACTTTTTCGTGCGCCTCTTTCAAGCGCGGAATGTATTTTTTGTCTTTTTCTTCTCCGCTCATATTATTTCTCCGCATTTTTTGCAAAATCTGACTTTCCCGTCATCGAGAATCTTGAATCCAACTCTCGTGGCCTTATTGCAGTGGGGGCAAATCAGTTTCAGCGACGACAAACTTATTGGAGATTCCTTCTCCTGAATCCCGCCGGGATTTCCCTGAGTGGGTCTGAGATGCTTCTTCACCATATTCACCTTGCTGACGAGAGCCTTTCCCTTTGACGGGAAAACGGTGACGACCTCGCTGATTTTGCCCTTATATCTCCCCTTTATGACGATGACTTTGTCTTTTTTTCTTATTTTGTTCATACAACCTCCGGCGCGAGCGAGATTATTTTGGCGAAACCTTTCCCTCTCAGTTCCCTCGCCACCGGCCCGAAAATTCTCGTTGCCTTCGGTTCGTTTTTGTCGTCTATGATTACGCAGGCGTTGTCGGAAAACTTTACCCTTGTGCCGTCGGTCCGTTTCACGGGAAAAACCGTTCTGACAACCACAGCCTTCACTATTTCCCCCTTCTTTATCGCGGAATTGGCAACCGCCTTTTTAACCGACGCCTTGATGATGTCCCCGATGCGGGCGTATCTCCTTCTGGAACCACCGAAGGCGTGAATGCACATAACAACCTTCGCACCAGAATTATCGCACACATTCAAACGACTCATCAACTGTATCATTCTTCCTTCCCTATAACCTGCAAAATCGCCCACCTCTTCAATTTGCTCATAGGGCGGGTTTCAACTATCACGACACTATCTCCCGCTCTGGAAATTTCCTTTTCGTCGTGGCAGTGAAATTTCCGCCGCACTCGAACGCTTTTTTTGTAGCGGTGGTGCCTGACAAGACGATCAACAACGACAATTCTGGTTTTCCTGTTTTTGTCGCTTAAAACGACTCCCGTTAATTTCTTACGCATTTTCCCTCTTTTTATTATTCAGGAATGTCCGCGCGCGGGCGATGTCGCGCCGTATCTTGCGAATTGAGGAAGTGTCTTTCAAAACCTTCTGGTTGACTTTCATCCTCGCTATAACAAGATCCTTCGAGAGATCCTTTATTTTTACTCTCAGTTCGTCTGCGGACATCTCGTCGAATTTCGCTCTTTTAGCCATCAGTGCCTTCCCACAATTTTCGTCGGCAAACCAAGTTTATGGGACAAAAGGGCAAAAACGGTTTTTACCTGTTCATAAGGCAGGCCTTCCATCTCGAACATCACGGTGCCGGGCTTCACCCGCGCGACCCAACCTTCGACGGAACCTTTGCCCTTCCCCATTCTCGTTTCCGCAGGCTTTTTGGTAATGGGTTTATCCGGGAAAATCCTTATCCAGACTTTTCCGCCTTTCTTTATGCTTCTCACCATGGCGATTCGGCAGGCCTCTATCTGCCTCGCCGATATAAATCTCGCTTCCAGCGCCTTCAAACCCCACTCGCCGAAAGCGACGAAATTTCCTCTCGTGGCATTGCCTTTCATTCTGCCTTTCTGCATTTTTCTGTATTTTACTTTTTTGGGAGCAAGCATCAGACCTTATCCTCCCCTTTTTCCTTTTCATCCTCACCGTCAAGTCCGTGAGGAACTTTCTCTTCTGATTCCGCCGGCGCAGCAGCAGGCTCGGCGGCATCCTTGTGAATCCAGACTTTCACTCCGATGATTCCGTACCGCGTAAACGCTTTCGAAAACCCGTAGTCGATGAACCTGGAAATCGTCTGAAGCGGAACGCTGCCATCCTTGAACCACTCTTTTCTCGCTATTTCGGCTCCGCCCAGCCGTCCCGCAACCTTGATTTTCACGCCTTTGGCGCCTGCGGCTATGACATTCCGAATCATTCTTTTGCATACGCTCCTGAAAGGCATCTTCCTCTCTATCTGAACAGCGACCATTTCCGAAACAATCTGCGCGTCGAGATGAGGATTTTTTATTTCGCTCACATTGACTCGCACATCCTTGCTGAGTTCCGCGGCAAGGTCTTCCCGCAAAGCATCTATCGTGACGCCTTTCTGACCGATGACAATTCCCGGGCGGGCGGTGTGTATCGTGACAACAATCTGAGACGAGGCTTTTTCTATTTCCACTTTCGAAATCTGCGACCTGAAAAGTTTCTCGTCTATAATCCTGCGGATTTTTATATCCTCTATGACCGAATCCGCACCGCCTTTGCGGAGAAACCATCTACTCTTCCAGTTCAAATTAACGCCAACCCTCAGACCGTGCGGATTTATTTTCTGTCCCACATTAACTCCTCACCGCGCTAAATTCAAAACTATTCACTATTTCTCCTCCACCTCAACGGTAATATGGCTCATCCTTCTTTTGTAAACATTCGCCCGGCCGAAAGCCCTCGGCATAAGCCTCTTTATGGACGGCCCGGGCGTGGCGAAAATTCTCCTCACAAAAAGCCGGCCAGATCCCTGCGCGGCGGCTGCCTTTATCAGTTTGCCAATAGCGCGGGCTGTTTTCGTTTTTTTCGCCTCGAGTTTCGCCATCGCCATTTCTACTTCAAGACCTCTCACCATATTCAGATAGCGCGCCGCCTTTTTCGGCGACACTCTCAAATATTTCGCCTTTGCCAGATAACCCATTTTACTTCAGCGCGGCGGTTTCCTTGTGCGCAGCGCCGTGACCCCTGAAAAACCTCGTTGGCGAAAATTCGCCGAGTCTGTAGCCAACCATCGCTTCCGTGACATAAACCGGCAAAAACCTTTTGCCGTTGTGAACGAGAAATGTGTAACCGACAAATTCGGGAATTATCATAGAAGCCCTCGAATAGGTTTTTATTGGTTCTTTTTTCCCGCGCTTTCTCATTTTCTCTATTTTTATCAACAGTCTTTCATCGACAAACGGGCCCTTTTTCGTAGATCTGCTCATCTCCTCTTCTTTCTCCTTGCGATAATCATTTTTGACGACGCTTTTTTCGGATTGCGCGTTTTGTAACCCTTCGCGGGTATACCCGACGGTGACCGCGGAACATTCCCGCCATGACTTCTGCCTCGTCCTCCGCCGTGGGGATGGTCAACCGCATTCATTGCCGTACCCCTCACATGCGGACGTCTGCCGCGATGTCTTTTGGCTCCGGCGAAACCGAGTTTCTCTCCTGAATGGTCGATATTATCCAGCCTTCCCACCGTGGCGAGACAGTCCAGAAAAACCTTTCTTATTTCGCCCGACGGAAGTCTCAAAACCGCGAATTCCTCGTCTTTGCTCATTATCACCGCATATCCCGCCGCGGAACGCGCGAGCACTCCGCCACGGCCGGGATAAAGTTCGACATTGTGGACAAACGCTCCGCCCGGAATAAAACGCAGAGGCATCGCGTTTCCCGCGCGCAGAGAAACTTTCCCCTTCGAGGAAACAATTCTTCGACCCTCGTGGAGACCATCGGGATGAAGAATATACCTTTTTTCGCCGTCCTCATATTCCACAAGGGAAATTCCGCAACTTCTGACAGGGTCATATTCGACTGTCTTCACGACTGCGGGAACATCCCATTTATCTCTTTTGAAATCTATTATCCTTAGCCGTCTTTTGTGCCCTCCTCCGCGAAAGCGCAGAGTGACTCTTCCCAAATTGTTCCTGCCGCCTGTCGATTTAAGCGGCGCGGTCAGGCTCTTGTAGGGCTTTGTCGCCAGTCTCGCCACGGGAACCGTTCTGAAACGCTTCGACGGAGATGTGGGTTTATAATATTTCATACGACATCAAATCCCGATATGGAATCGCCCTTCGCCAGTTTGATATAGGCTTTTTTATACTGCGAAGTATATCCAAAATGGGTTCCCCGCCTTCTCAGTTTTGGCCGGCTTTTGACAGTCCGCACATCCTCCGGCTTCACTCCGAAAATTTCCCGCATGGCGTTCATAATATCTCTTTTCGTGGCTTTTTTATTGACAAAAAAAACATATGTATTGCGGGTTGCCCTCAACTTCTCCGACTTTTCCGTAAAAGCCGGATACAAAATCACATTCGCGCTTGAAAGTTTCATGAAAACTTCTCCAAAGATTTGCCCATAAAAATCACCGCGTCTCTGTATAAAAGCAAGCGAATATTCAGCGCATCGGCGGAAACAATTTCGACGCCGGGCAGATTCCTGAAAGGAAGAATTTTGCCTTTCTCCGCTTTATCCAGAACAATAAGAATTTTCTGCCCTCTTTTGAAATTTTTTCCGACCCACTCGGCGGCCTGTTTCGTCTTTTCGAAAGAAACTTCCTCTGCGGCGAATATCTTATTTTGAGAAGCAAGAAAGGAAAGAGCCTGAACAAGCGCGAGTTTTTTCTTTTTCCTCGTCAGATAATTGGACACCGTTCTCGGCGAGGGTCCAAAAATCACGCCGCCGCCGCGCCATATTGGCGACCTGTTGCTGCCTGCGCGGGCGTTGCCCGTTCCTTTCTGTCTGAACGGCTTTTTCCCCCCGCCGCGGACTTCGGATTTCGTTTTTACCGACAAAGTAAAGGATTTTGCAAGATAGGCTTTCAGCGCCTCGTTCATAAATTTCGGGTTGGCTTTCGCGGAAAAATAATTTTCGGGCAGTGAAACTTTTCCCGAAATTTCCCCGGTTTTTGAAATCAAACCTGCTTCCGTCATGACGCCCTCACAAGAATAACGGACCCGCACGAGCCGGGGACCGTTCCTTTCAAATAAATTCTGCCCGAAGCAAAATCCGATTCGATGACCTTAAGATTTTTTACTGTAACTTTTCCAGCGCCCTTATGCCCCGCCATTTTCATTCCGGGAATGACTCTCGATGGATACGATGACGCTCCAATGGAACCTGGACTGTTGTATTTGTTTGACTGACCGTGACTTTTGGGTCCGCCGCTGAAATTCCATCTCTTCCGCACACTCGCGAATCCCTTGCCTTTCGAAATTCCCGACACTGAAACAATCTGCCGCCCTTCAAAAAAATCCTTGGCGGAAATCCTGTCTCCTTTCCGGAAAGAATACCTGCCCTTGATTTCCTTTATAATCCTGATTCCGCCAAGTTCCGACAATTTCGATTTCTTCAGAATTCCCGAAATCGGCTTGTTTATTTTCGAACCTTTTATCGCAACCTTCATCGCGTCATAACCGTTCTTGTCTTTTTCCAAAACATCCACTACAAAATTATCAGGAACGAATATTTCCGTGCAGGGAATTTCCGTCTCGCCAGCAAAAATCCTTTTCATTCCCTTTTTTATCGCGAGAATCGCAGACGGCTTTGGATCTTTTTCTTCACTCATTGGCTCAAATCCTTTACGGAAATATCGATGCCTGCCGGAAGAGATATGTCTCTGAGAATGTTCATAACTTCTTTCGTGGGTTTCTTTATCTCTATCATCCGCTTGTGAATCCGGATTTCAAACTGCTCTCTGGACTTTTTGTCCGTGTTGGGGCTTCTCAAAACGGTGTATAATTTTCTTCTCGTCGGCAGAACAATGGGACCTGTGATAACAATGCCCTTGTGCGAGAGTTTCTCCATAATCGTCCTCACCGACCTTTCGAGAAGACGATGGTCGTACGAATAAACCTTTACCCTGATTTTCTCCATCTAAATATTCCTTAAGGCGACATTCGGCCGCAACCCCCGCCAAAGGCGGGGCAGGCGCCCACTACATCCCCCACCAGAATCTTGGTGGGGGACCAGCGTGCAGGTGAGGGATACATTTTTCACTCTTCATTCAGGCAACAAGTTAAAAAGTTAACAAGTTGATAAGGAAAAATCCCCCCTCTCTTTCTCCCCCCTTCCAGGGGGGAGATTAAGTAGGGGGTTCTTTTACCTTTTCTACTTTTCACCTTTTCAACTTTTTTACTTTTCAACTTACTCAATTATCTTGGAAATAACCCCCGCTCCTACGGTGTGACCGCCTTCTCTGACAGCGAAACGCTGGCCTTCCTCCATCGCGATGGGATAAATCAATTCCGCCGTAAGTTCCACATTGTCTCCCGGCATAACAATATCCCTGCCAGAAGGAAGCGTTATCGTTCCGGTTACATCCGTCGTTCTGATGTAAAACTGGGGTCTGTAACCCGTGACAAACGGTGTGTGGCGGCCGCCTTCCTCTTTTTTAAGAACATAAACCTGCGCCGTGAATTTTTTATGCGGCGTTATCGTTCCCGGCTTGGCTATGACCATGCCTCTCTCTATGTCATCTTTGCCAATTCCGCGAAGAAGAATCCCGACATTATCTCCAGCCTGAGCGTCATCAAGGGTTTTTCTGAACATTTCGAGAGAAGTGGCAACCGTTTTCTTGACTTCGCCGAAACCGACGATTTCCACTTCCTCGCCGGGAGTGATTTTTCCTCTTTCCACTCTGCCTGTCGCAACCGTGCCGCGGCCGGTGATGGAAAAAATGTCCTCAACCGCCATAAGAAAAGGCTTATCAACATCCCTTTTCGGCTCGGGAATAAAACTGTCAATTGCCTCCACGAGTTTTTCTATCGCCTTGATGTCCTCTTCGCTTCCCTCGAGCGCCTTCATCGCAGAACCTCTTACAATGGGGGTGTCGTCGCCGGGAAACTCGTATTTTTTTAGCAAATCCCTGATTTCGAGTTCCACGAGGTCGAGAAGTTCGGGGTCGTCAACCTGGTCCGTCTTGTTCATAAAAACGACAATCGCCGGAACACCGACCTGCCGTGCGAGAAGAATGTGCTCTCTCGTCTGAGGCATAGGCCCGTCAGCCGCGCTCACCACAAGAATGGCTCCGTCCATCTGCGCCGCGCCGGTAATCATATTCTTGATGTAATCGGCGTGACCGGGGCAATCAATATGCGCGTAATGCCTTTTGTCCGTCTCATATTCGGAATGGTGAATCGCGATTGTAAGACCCCTCTCCTTTTCCTCCGGGGCGTTGTCGATGTCCTCATACTTTTCGAAACTCGAATAGCCCTTTTTCGACTGAACCATCGTAATGGCGGAAGTGAGCGTCGTTTTGCCGTGGTCAACATGCCCGATTGTGCCAACGTTCAAATGCGGCTTTTTCCTCTCAAATTTCTCCTTGGCCATACATACCTCCAATGCGCGGGATACCCTTCCGCGCTTTTTTCTTTTTTAAATTTATCGAATTCCGCCCGAGGCGAATTCAGATTTTTCCTATCACCTTATCCGCGATATTCGTGGGAACCGCCTCGTAAGAATGCGGCTCCATCACATAACTTCCGCGTCCCTGCGTAAGCGAACGCAACGTGGTCGCGTAACCAAACATTTCCGCAAGCGGCGCAAATGCCTTTATGGTAGTTAAATTGTTTTCCGTTGTCAAGCCCCCGCAAGTGCCCCGACGAGAATTTATGTCTCCAAGGACATCTCCCAAAAACTGCGTGGGCGTGTGAATCTCGACAAACATTATCGGCTCAAGCAAAATCGGCGCTGCTTTTTTCAGGGCTTTACCCACGGTTTCTATCGCGCAAAGTCTAAAAGCGAGGTCGGAAGAATCCACTTCATGAAAACTTCCGTCAAGCAAAACAACTTTGACATTACTGACGGGGAAACCTGCGAGAGGGCCGGTATCGAGAGCGATTCTCGCGCCTTCCTCGACAGCGGGAATAAACTGCGACGGAATCGCGCCGCCCTTTATCCTGTTTTCAAATTCGAAATTCGCGTTTTCGTTTCGAACGATTTTCACGACTATGTGCGCGTATTGACCGTGCCCGCCGGTCTGTTTGACATATTTGCCTTCCAGTTCGACTTCCTTCGTTATGCCTTCCTTATAACGCACTTTCGGTTTTGAAACTTTAACAGGGACCTTGAAATCCCGCTGCAGCCTCGCGACATTGACTTCAAGATGAAGTTCGCCCATTCCGTAAATCACGGATTCTCCCGTGACGGGATCGTTTTTGACAATGAATGTTGGATCTTCGTCGGAAATTTTGGAAAGGGCTGTGGCGAGAACATCTATCTGCGAAGGACTTTCAGGCTCTATCGCCTGACAGATAACGGGCTCGGGAAAAGTCGGCGGTTCAAAAACCGAAGTCTGCTTCTGACTGCAGAGAGTGTCGCCCGTTTTTGTCTGCTTCAAACCGCCCACTGCGACAATGTCGCCGGCAGCCATCTGTTTCACCGCTTCCTTTTTATCCGCATGAACAGAAAAAATCCTGTCTATTTTTTCTGTTTTCCCTCTATTGGTGTTATAAAGACGCCGACCTGAAAAAAAACGCCCACTGTAAACCCTGATATAGGAAAGTTTTCCCAAAAATTGGTCTGTGACAATCTTGAAAACAAGAGCCCAGAAATCGCCGTTTTCGGAATTCTCCACTTCCCGCGGCTCAAGCGTCTCCACATCAAAAATCGTTGTCGTCGGGATATCAGCCGGAGACGGGAGATACTCGCAAATGCCGTCGAGAAGAAACTGGATTCCCTTGTTTTTGAATGCCGAACCACAGATAACTGGAACCACGCCCTTCTTTATCGTGGCCTCGCGCAGAGCCTTTTTTATGAGTTCCGACGGAACTTCTTTATTCTCCACATATTTTTCGAGTATTTCGTCGTCCGTTTCGCTTAAAACTTCTATCAGTTCGCTTCTCGAAGCATAATACGCGGAAGTCATTTCCGGGGGAATTTCCGTTTCCGTCCATTTCGAACCGTCGACGCTGTCAGCGTAAATTCTCGCCGAGCCTTCCACGACATCCACGATGCCTCGAAAATCCTTCTCTCTGCCAACGGGAAGCGCGATGGGAACAATTTTCTGGGGGAAATTTTCCTTCATCTCTTTGACGACTTTTTCGAAATCGGAACCCACCCGGTCGAGTTTGTTGACAAACGCTATAATCGGGACTTTGTATTTTGTCGCCTGACGCCAGACAGTCTCCGACTGCGGCTCCACTCCGCCGACGCCGCAGAAAACCACGACGCAGCCGTCGAGAACCCGAAGAGACCTCTCCACTTCGGCGGTAAAATCCACGTGCCCGGGAGTGTCTATTATGTTTATCTGAAATTTCCGTTTCTGCAACTGCCAGAAACAACTTGTGACAGCGGACTGTATCGTTATTCCTCTCTTTCTTTCATCCTCCAGCCAGTCCATCGTGGTGGTGCCTTCATGGACTTCTCCCATCCGGAAAATTCTTCCCGTATAATAGAGAATTCTCTCCGTAGTCGTGGTCTTGCCCGCGTCTATGTGCGCAACAATCCCAATATTTCTCAAATTCGAAATTGCAACTTCCATAATTTTTTTTCACCAAAATCAGTCTCTCAATTCGCCGCACCGCAGAAAACAGGAATAAAAATTTTCAGAAAAACGATAAAAGAATCAGTATCTGTAATGCGCGAACGCCTTGTTGGCTTCCGCCATTCTGTGAACATTATCCCTTAATTTTATCGCACTTCCTTCACCGCGGCAGGCGTCGACAAACTCGGCGGCGAGGCGCTTGAACATCGGCGCACCTTTCCTTTTCCTCGCGCACTCCAGAATCCATCTTACAGCGAGAAAAACGCCTCTTTCCTTTGAGACGGTCTGCGGAATCTGATATGTGGCTCCGCCGATTCTGCGGGCTTTCACTTCGACTCTCGGCCGGACATTGTCCAGCGCCTTCTCCATAACTTCCCGCTCCGGCATTTTCAGAAGTTTGGAAGCCTCCGTCAGGGAATCATACATTATTTTCAGAGCGATATTCTTTTTTCCCTCTTTGAGCAAATGATTCACAAACTGGGAAATTTCGATGCTGTTGTATTTTATATCCGGCTGGAGTTTTCTGAACCTGCTGATTTTGTATTTTCTTCTGCTCATTTTTTCGCCTCGCCTCTTGCTCTTTTCGTCCCGTACTTCGAACGGGAATTTTTTCTGCCCTCCGTGCCCGCCGTATCGAGAACGCCCCTGATGACATGATATCTCACCCCTGGCAGGTCTTTGACTCTCCCGCCCCTTATCAACACGATGGAATGCTCCTGAAGATTATGACCGATTCCGGGAATATACGCCGTCACTTCCGTTCCGCTGGTGAGTTTTACTCTGGCGACTTTTCTCAACGCCGAATTCGGCTTCTTTGGAGTCGTCGTGTAAACTCTGGTGCACACACCTCTTCTCTGCGGACAATGCTCAAGAGCCCTGTTCTTCTTGCTCTTTTTGATTTTCGCTCTTTTAACTTTTATCAACTGATTTACCGTCGGCACAATTTCTCCTTTGCCTCAAATTTCCTTCAATTACCAGTTGACTTTATAACTAATCCTAAAACAAAAGTCAAGAGGTTGTGTTGGTTCATTCATAGAAAACCGCCATATTGAGAATCATCGTTCTTATGGTTTCAATTTCTCCTTTAAGGGGATGCGAAACGCGCTGCTTTCTCAATCTTGCCGGAACGAAAATAACATCAAATGGTCCGACTGATTTGGATAAGAATTTCCCATCTTCTATTTTCGGCACTTCGACAGTAAAAACTTCGCTAGTTTTCTTCAGTTTAACTCCGCTGACATTGACCTGTTTATCCACATGCA
>JAGHAK010000127.1 GCA_021161565.1 Elusimicrobiota bacterium
GCCGAAACCTCCGCCGATTTCAGGCATATGGCTGCGCACTTTGGAATAGGGAAGGTTGAAAGCCCGCGAAATAAAGTCCCTTACAACAAAAGGAGCCTGAGTGGAAGAAAAAATTTCAACTCCTCCTTTCGAGTCCCATCTGGCAATTCCTCCGTGGGGTTCCAACTGGCAGTGGCTTATATGGGGATAAGTATATTCCGCCTCGACAATTAAGTCGCATTTTCTGAAACCTTCTTCGGTTTTCCCCTGCCGGAGTTTATAGTGATGATAAATATTCGTCCCCGGTTTTGGCGAAAACCCCGGAAGCACTTTGTATTTTCCAAGGGCGGGGTGAACAAGCGGCGCGTTTTTTTTCGCAGCTTCCACAGAATCGAAAACAGAAGGAATTTCTTTGTATTTTACTTCGATTAAATCTCTCGCCTGTTCGCAGATATCGGGGTTTATGCCCACGACCGCGGCCACTGGCTCTCCAATGTATCTGACTTTATCAACTGCCATTGGCGGTTGGTCTATGATGCACCCTCCGACGAGAATTTTACAGTTTTTTCCTGTTATGACTTTTCTGACTCCAGGGACTTTTTCTGCCTTGTTGGTTTTTATATCCACAATTTTTGCGTGAGCCACAGAACTTCTCAGAATTTTCACATAAAGCATTCCCTGAAAGTAAATGTCATCTATATAGCGCGCCTGTCCTGTGACTTTGCCAAACGCATCGACTCTTTTAATGTTTTTCCCAATTGTTCTCATAGGACTTTACTACCAATAGCAAAAATCCTTTTTCTTTACAAGAGTTTTTTCAGCCGCAATCAGAACAGATAATAAATAGCGCCGATAGAGAAGAGTAAATCAAAGGTAGTGTCTTTGTAAATATTCAGATATGGAGTGATTTCAAGATAAATCCAGACAGGAATATTTTTTATGTCGTAATTTATTCCTACCGGGAATCTGAATCCGAATTTTGTTTCATTTGTCTTGAGTCGCAGCCCCAATCCGTAGTAATATGAAAGTTCGCCGGTTTCGGGTTGTTTTTTGAAATCTTTTGAAAGAATAAAATCCTGATTTATATCAACCCAGCCGTTATCCGAAAAATTCCAGCCGATTGTTGTGTTTGAAAATATTTGAGGTGTTATGTAATAGTGCAGTCGCAGACCTGTTGGGTTTCCGATATTGATTCCCAAACCAAACATCTTCTCTGAAGCGAAGCAGTTTACTGTGATAAAAATAAAAAAAAGGATTTTTTTCATCGTTTAATAGAAGCAAATTTCCTTATGTTTCGCAACATTTATATCTGTTCGGATTCATAAATTTGTATTTTGCGAAAAATATTGTAAAATTTCACATAATGCCGAATTGCAGGAGAAAAAAATGGCAAAAAACATTTCAGGAAGGGTTGTTTTTGAAAAATGTCCTGTCTGTCGCAGGTCGGCGATGAAAATCGTTTATGTAAAGGAACTTTTCGGAATTCTCGGAGCGGTCAAAAATTTAAACAAGTGAAAGAAAAATGAGCAATGAAGTTCGTCTATTTATTGCCGAATATTTCGGAAGCACTTGCGATGACTTAACAGAAATAATAATTATGATTTCAATTAGAGTCTTACGTTACGACTTCTACGCAGATTGCGGAGAAGTTTTTGATGTTTGGAGAGTATTTAAGAAAACAAATCCTCCTACATCCCCCTTTACTAAAGGGGGACAGAGGGGGATTTTGGTTGCGGCCGAAGGCCGCCTTAGAAAAGAGGAAATGGAGAAAATTAAATGGCAGTTGGAAAAACAGAGCAGGTAAATCGGGCATTCGGATAAGGAGTCCGGAAAATCCCCGTAATAACAACGAAACGTTGGAAAAACAGAGCAGGTAAATCGGGCATTCAATCTATGAAAACCGGTATAATTTTCCCTCGGTTAGATATTTGTTGATTTAACACACCCTCTTTCAAAAAACGGCGTAAAAATATATAATACCAAAATGAATTTTTTGGATAGAATTTTTTCGAAACGAATGTGGGATGTGCGCAAATACGCGCCCTTTGTCAAAAAAGTCAATTCGTTCGAGGAAGAAATCAAAAAACTCGCCGATTCGGATTTTCCCGCTAAGACCAGCGAACTGAGGAAAAAAGTAAAAGCAGGCGAAGACATAAAAAAAATTCTTCCCTACTGTTTTGCCCTTGTCAGGGAAGCCGCCCGCAGAACCCTCAATATGAGGCATTTTGATGTTCAGATAATGGGCGGAGCAGTTCTCGCGGAAGGTAAAATCGCGGAAATGGCGACAGGGGAAGGAAAGACCCTTGTGGCGACTCTTCCCGCATACGCCAAGGCGATTCAGGGAAAACGCACGCACATTGTCACGGTCAACGACTATCTTGCCCGCCGCGACGCCCTGTGGATGGGTCCTGTTTACAGATTTCTGGGTCTCTCTGTCGGTTTTATTCAGAACGACAGTTCCACTTCCGACAGGCAGGAAGCGTATAGTTGCGATGTCGCTTATGTAACAAACAATGAAATCGGTTTTGATTATCTCAGGGACAATATGGCGATTGTCAAAGAGGAGAAAGTTCTCAAAGGTCTCGAATACGCGATAATCGACGAGGTCGATTCCATTTTGATTGACGAGGCGCGCACGCCTCTGATAATTTCAGGTCCCGGTGAACTTGCCACGGACAGATACAGCATTGCCGACAGAATCGCCAGCAGATTAAAAGTTCGCCTGATAACGGAGGAAGAGGAAGTTGACGCAAAATACCAGCAGATTGATTTGAAAAAAGGCTATGACGCGATTGTCGACGAAAAGAGCCATTCCGTGGAATTGACTGACACAGGAATAAAAAAATGCGAGGTCCTCCTTAACACAAAAAATATGTATGACGATATCGAAGCCGCCTGGCCGCACCACATCACGCAGGCGATTCGCGCGCGGCATCTTTTCAAGAGGGACACACATTATGTCGTAAAGGACGGTGAGGTTCTTATTGTGGACGAGTTCACGGGACGTCTTATGCCCGGCAGACGCTGGAGCGACGGTCTCCATCAGGCTGTGGAGGCGAAAGAGCATCTTCAGATAAGACAGGAAAATCAAACCCTTGCCACAATCACATTTCAGAATTTTTTCAATCTTTACGAGGAGAAAGCGGGAATGACCGGAACCGCCGCCACGGAAGCGCCGGAATTCAAAAAAATTTACAAACTCGATGTTGTCTGCATTCCGACAAACAGGCCGCTCAACAGGGCTGAACTTCCTGACAGAATTTATAAAACCGAAAGGGAAAAAATGAAAGCGCTCGTCGAAACCGTGAAAGAACTTCATAAAAAAGGTTCCCCAGTTCTTCTCGGAACGAGATCTATCGAGAAAAACGAGGAAATCGGAAAGTTTCTCGCGCGCGAAGGGATACCACATGAACTTCTCAACGCCAAATATCACGAGCGGGAGGCGGACATCATCGCTCAGGCGGGCCGGCTCAAAGCCGTTACCGTCGCCACAAATATGGCTGGCAGGGGGACGGACATTCTTCTGGGCGGCAACCCCGAATATCTCGCAAAGCAGAAAATGACGAGCATGAATTTTTCAAAAGAGATAATCGCACTCGCTTCGTCTCTCGATCCTTCAGACGATCCCGAGGTTCTTCGCGCGAGGCAAATTTACAGAAAACTTTTTAAAGAGGCGAAGGAAATCACGGACAGGGAGCATGAGAAAGTCGTTTCCCTCGGCGGTCTCCATGTCGTCGGAAGCGAGCGCCATGAAAGCCGCCGCATCGACAATCAGCTGCGGGGCAGAGCCGGCAGGCAGGGCGACCCGGGGAGTTCCCAGTTTTTTATCTCTCTTGAAGACGATTTGATGCGTCTTTTTGGCGGCGACAGAATCAAGGCTATTATGGAGCGGTTCGGGCTTCAGGAAGGCGATGTCATAGAGCATCCCTTTATAAACAAGGCTGTCGCCAACGCCCAGAAAAAAGTTGAAGCGATGCATTTCGATATGAGAAAACAACTTCTCGAATTCGACAATGTCCTCTCCAAACAGAGAGAGGTGATATATGCTCTTCGCAACCGCGCCCTCGAAGGCAAGGACATATCGACTGAAATTCTGTCCTGGATAGAGGATGTTATAGATATGAGAATTTCGGAATATCTTGCCGACAAGCGCCCGTCAAAGTGGAATGTTGCCGGTTATCTCGGATGGCTCAAAAGGGCTACCGAAGAAGAAATGCACATTCCCATCGAGCATTTTCTCACAATGTCGCCTGAGGAAATAGGCAAAAAAACGGCGGAAATAATATTGAAAAAGTGGGAAGAAAGGAAGAAAGAATTCGGCGAAGAGGAATTCGAAAGAATGCTGAGTTTCGTTGCTTTGAGGGTTCTGGACAACAGATGGAAGGACCATCTTTACAATCTCGACAGAATGCGCGAAGGAATAGGTCTTCGCGGATACGCGCAGAAAGACCCTGTTGTCGAATACAAAAGGGAATCGCTCGCGATGTTCGAGAAAATGCTCGACGGGGCAAAAAGCGAAATTATGGAATTTGTATTTCATCTGAAAGTTACCAGGGAAGCCGCACCCGTCGCATCAAGGAAAATCGCCGCCGCTGCCCCGGAAACGCCCAGGACAAAAGGCAAAAAAAGGAAAAAAAAGGGCAAAATCGGCAGGAACGACCCCTGTCCCTGCGGTTCGGGGAAAAAATACAAAGACTGTTGCGGTCGTCTTTTCTGAATGTTTTTTGCAGGTTTGCTTTCCATTGTCGGGGGGATTTTGTTTTTTCTCTCTTTCCCGCCGGTTTCCTTTGGTTTTTTAATCTGGTTTTTTCTTGTGCCTGTATTTTTCGCAGGCCGAAAATTCGGATTTTTCGGGAAATTCCTGACAGGTTTTACCGCTTTTTTCACAGGTCATTTTCTTAATTTATACTGGATATACCCCACTGTCAGATGGTCGGGCGAATCGGTTTTCGTTTCGTTTATAGCGCTTTTTCTTTTAAGTTTGCTTCTCGCTTTTCTCGACGGTTTCTTGATTGTTTTTGCGAATGAAAAACCGCTTGTTGTATCTGCCGTCGCCGTGGCGATAGGTTTTATCAAAACGAAATTTCTCTCAGGATTTCCGTGGTGTGCGTTGTATGTCGCTCTGGTTCCGACCACGAAATTGATGAGTTCTGCGAGATTTTTCGGGCCTTTTTTTCTGACTTTTTTGATTGTGTTTTTCAATCATTCGCTTTACAAAAGTTTGTCTGCAAAAAGAGCGAGGTATTTCGTTATTGCTGTTTCACTTTTCGCTCTGAATTTTTTTCTCTCTTTTTTTCCGTTAGTGGCTGAAAAACGTGAGAAAAAAAGAATAACGGTTTGCCAGTTGAATGTTCCGCAACAGGAAAAATGGAACGCCGCGAAAGTTTCTCTGATTCTGGATAGAATAGATTTGTTTGCGAAAATCGCCAGAAGAAAGTCGGATTTGGTTGTCTTTCCCGAATCCTCCCTGCCAGGATGTTTCGGTTACGACAAATATGCGGACGATTTTGTCGATGCTCTTGAACAAAAAGACGGTTCGTCGGTTTTAATCGGCGCGATTTTTTTCAGAAAAAACAAACTTTACAATTCTGCCGTGCTTGTTGACTCTTCGGGAAAGCAATTTTATTTCAAGAGAAAACTCGTTCCTTTCGGGGAGTTTGTTCCGATGAGAAAAATTCTCGGCGGATTTGTGAAAGTTCTAAACGATATAGGAGATTTCGAGAAAGGAAATTCGGCGCAGACGCTTGTCGCGGATAATATGCGCATTTCTCCGCTTATTTGCAGCGAGGTCATTTTTCCGTCCCTCTGGCATGGCGACGGAAACATTATCGTCAATATCACGAACGACGCGTGGTTTGGCAGGACAGCCGCCGCCCGTCAGCATTTGAATCACGCGAGAATTCTGGCTGCGGCAAGCGGCCTTCCGGTGGTGTTCGCCAACAACAGGGGACCTTCCGCGATTATCGACGGGACGGGAAGAATTATTGGGCAAAGCGGCATTTATGAAATGACTTTGCTTTCGGCGGAAGTTCCGCTTCCGCCGCGGGGAAGTTTTTATCACAGACATTTCGATTTGACTCTGCCCGTTGTTTTTATCGGCATTGTTATGGAAATTTTCAGGAGGAAAAAATGGATGTGGAAATCCAGCAGAAATTAGAGGAAATAAAAGAGCAATACGAGAAACTGAAGTCTCTTTTTGATGTCAAAGCCGCCACGGAAAAAATAGAGAAACTCACGGAAAAAACCCTGTCGAAAAATCTCTGGTCAAATCCTTCCGAAGCCGGAAAAATCCTGAAGGAACTCGACGGGCTTAAAAAGCAGGTTGAGGCGTTTGACAGCCTGAAAAAAAGGGTTCGGGATTTTGCTCAACTGGCTCAGATGTACAGCGAGGAAGACGCGGAAATTTCCGAATTGAAAAAGGAAGCCGACCAATTGAATGGCGACCTCAGGCAGATGAACTTAAAATTTCAGTTTTCGTCGCTGGAGGATTTCAAAAACGCTATTGTGACGCTCCATGCTGGAGCAGGGGGGACGGAAGCGTGCGACTGGTGCGAAATGCTTTTGAGAATGTATATGAGGTGGTGCGAACGCAGGAATTTTGCGACGAAGATAATCAGCATTCTTCCCGGCGACGAGGCGGGAATAAAGAGCGTTACATTCAAAGTGGCAGGGGATTTTGCTTATGGTTACCTGAAATCCGAGGCGGGAGTTCACCGGCTTGTGAGGGTTTCCCCGTTCGATGCGAACAAGAGAAGGCACACTTCCTTCGCGTCCTGCGATGTAATTCCCGAAATCGACGAGAATTTCGAGATAGACATAAAACCCGACGATTTGAAAATCGACACATTCAGATCGTCGGGTCACGGCGGTCAGCATGTCAACAAAACCGATTCTGCCGTGAGAATAACCCATATTCCGTCGGGAATTGTCGTCTCCTGCCAGAACGAAAGAAGCCAGCATCAAAACAAGGCACAGGCTATGGCTCTTTTGAAGGCTAAACTTTACGCGCTTGAAATGGACAGGCAGAAGGAACAATCCCAGAGAAGGTATGATAAAATGGGTCAGATAGGATGGGGCTATCAAATCAGAAGTTATGTTTTTATGCCGTATCGACTCGTCAAGGATTTGAGGACAGGTTTTGAAACGAGCAATGTTGAAGCGGTTATGGCCGGCGATATCGACGGTTTTATAGAGGCGTATCTAACGAAAAAATAAAAAATGAAAAAAAATAGTTTCCAGTTCATAGTTCATAGATGAAAGATGACAAATGATAAATTAGAAAATGTAGCGGGCGACGTAAGTCGCCAAAAAAAGTGAAAAGTGAAAAAGTAGAAAAGGTAAAAGAACCCCCTACTGTTACTCCCCCCTTGAAGGGGGGAGATCGAGAGGGGGGGATTTACGGATGAGAAAACCGAAAAAGAATTTTTTTTCTGTTCTTGGCGGAATATATAAGCGGCGGTCAATTTACTGCCCCGAGGGAGTGCGGCCGCTTACGGGAATATGCAAAAAGTCGATGTTCGATATTATTTCGCCGCGTATCCTCAAAAGTCATTTTCTTGACCTGTTCGCCGGCGCCGGCTCTGTTGGAATCGAGGCGATTTCGCGAGGCGCGGAATTTGCGGTTTTTGTCGAAAAAGACAGGTTGGTTTGCGGCAGGCTTGCGAATAATCTGAAAAAACTGGGCATACCCGAAACGAAATACAAAGTCCTCAACTATGACGTTAATTTATTTCTGCGCGGCGACAGGGAAGAGTTCGACATCGTTTTTGCCGGGCCTCCTTACAAACTGGAAATTCCTCCCGAATTTTATTTTTTCGCGATGGGTTTCGTAAAAAAAGGCGGAATTTTTATCTTTCAAAGGAGTTCTTCCGTCGGAAGTTTCTTCTCTGCTGTTCCTTCGAGAGAAAAATCCTTCTGCGGCACCACGCTGGAGTATTACGAAAAGCATGAAGATGCCGGCTAAAATTTTTTCCGTTTTTGTGCTTTTGCTTATGACATCCCGTGCCGGCGCATCGGTTCTTCCCTGCGAAATCACAAAAGATAGTGTTTTTTCGGGAGAGATTTTCCTTGACGGGGATGTAACCATCGCCAGAGGGGCGGAGGTTGTCTTCCGTCCTGGCACGACTGTTGTTGTCCGCGGCGAAAAGTTTTCGAAGAACCTTGAAAAAAGAATTGGCAGACGGAAACTGAATGTCGCTTTTGCGGGCAAGCCAGTGATTGTGGTAAACGGGATTCTGAAAGTTATTTCGACGCCGGACCTGCCTGCGGTATTCGGGAAAATTCCAGCCACGGGTTCGCGGTTCAGCTTGAGGTGGGGCGGAATTGTGGCCGGCGGCCAAGGCAGGATTATTCTCGAAAATGTCATCATAAAAGACGCCGTTTCAGGGATTCTTCTGAGCGACAATGCGAACGCTTTTTTGAAAAACTGCGAAATAAAAAACTGCGGAATAGGGATTATCGCGGGCAATAATTCTTTGGTCAGGTTGGATAATACGGCAATTTCGCGGTGCGCGACTTCGGGAATCGAACTTTACGACGAATCTTTCGCGCGAGTGAAAAATTCCGTAATCCACAGGATGAGAAATTTCGGGATTTTTCTCAAACAAAGCAGCCGTTTGGAAATGTTTTCGTCGCGGATTCGCGGGAACAAAACGGGCATTTATGTTGGCGATGCCGCGCAGGCGAATTTGAAAAACAACATCTTTCAGGAAAATGAAAAGGACAGGGAAGGGATAAAGGAAGAAAAGGAAAGGGTTATGTCTCCATCAGGTTCCGATAAAATTGTATGGAGCGGATTTTTATCTCTTGACAGGGACTTTATCGTTCCCTACGGCAAAACACTTTATATAAAATCGGGCGCGAAAATCGCCGTTTCTTCCGCCAGCCTGAAAGACGAGGATTTTTTCATCAAATCGAACGGCAGGAGATACCGCATAACTTCTCCCGGAAAGTGTGACATAATTGTGAAAGGCGACATTTATATAGACGGAACTGCCAAAAAGCCTGTTATTTTTATAGGGGCTTCGGGTTTCGGAAATGTTATTCTTTCCGGTTCAGGGAAACACTCCGTTATCAGGAATCTTGACTTTAATTCCATTTTGGGCGGCTTTTATATTCTCGGGAGGAATAGGACGAAATTCGAAAATTCCGCATTTTCAAAATGCCGACAGGCGGTTGTGGTTATGGACAGCGCAAAGCCCGTTTTCGACGACTGTGAGTTTGTCGATAACAAATATTCGTTGCTTATCTACGATTATTCCGCCGTTTCCGTGAAGAATTCCCTCTTTGTTTCGAACGAAAACGCGGTAGGGCTGAGGGATTCGGGAAAAATTTACGTGGAAAACGATTCTTTCGAGAAAAATAGAAATTCCATTCTTGCGTTTGATTCGTCTTTCTGCCGCGTAAGCAAAAATTTATTCAAACAGAATCGGTCCGGCGTTTTTCTTTATGACGAAAGTTCTCTGGAAGCGGCCGAAAATGTTTTTACGGATAACGATTTCGCTGTGCGCGCGGACAACAATTCGACGGCAGTTTTGACCGGAAATGTTTTTGTGAAAAACGGCAGACCTGTCCTGTCTGGCATTTATTCCGATGTGTCTGTGTCGAAAAACAAATTTATAAAAAATCCTGCAGGCGTCGAATATATAGCGACCGCCAATCCCACGACGGCTGGAGTCATTTCGGCAAGTGAGGTCTGGGACGGAGAGGTATATCTTTCGGGTGATATTGTTGTAAAAGCCGGTTCTACGCTTTACATAAAAAGCGGAACGAGAATATCGGCGATGCCTTCCGCGAATGATTTTTCCTTTTTCGCCCAGATACGGGGGGAAAACATAGAAATAACGAAACCTGGATTGGTGGATGTAATCGTCGAAGGCAAACTGGAAACCGAAAAAGGCAAAAATATTTTTATTGATTGCCCAGCAGGAAAATGGGGCGGCTTTACATTTGTCCGCGAATCAAAGGGAATTTTCCGAAATGTTTTTCTGGCTGACGCCGCGCAGGCGGTCAATATGTTCGACGCCTGTGATGTTTTTTTCGTGAATTCGCGAATAAAAAAAAGCGACGAGGCTGCGAATGTCTATAGCAGAGCGTATCTTAATTTCGAAAAAAGCAGAATTGTGGATTGCCGGAAGGGAATTTCCGTTTTCGAGTCCGGCATCTGTGATGTCTCGATGAGCATCATAACGGGCGCGAATGTTGGCTTGTATGTTTTTAGCGGCGGCGCGGGAGTCGCCAGTTCACTGATAAGCAAAAACAAAACGGGAATCGAATTTAACGCGGGAAGTTTGAATCTCAGAGATAACACTTTTCTCGCCAACGAAGCCGCCGTTTATCTGAACAGTCCGGCGAGTCTCGAAAAGAACAGATTCTACGAAAACGGAACCAACATTATTCAGAAGTAAGATTTCTTTTTTTCATTTTACTCCTTCAGAATGACAAAGTGACAAGTCCATTGTCTTCGTATTACTTTCTCACTTCAAAATTCAAATCGCAAAATTCAAAATGACAATCCCCGCCTGCTTTCGCCTGAAGGCGAAGCCAATGGCGGGCAGGCAAGTTGATAAGGGAAAATCCCTCCTCTCTTTCTCCCCCGCCTTTGGCGGGGGAGATTAAGTATGGGGTTCTTTTACCTTTTCTACTTTTCATCCCCCACCTGCATGCAGGTGGGGGATTAATTTTTAATTTTCTTCATCACTCGCAATCTTGCCGTCAGGGACGCTCTCGCAAGCGGAATCGCTCGCTCTGTGTTCGCTGCGAAAACCGGGTCGAATTTCTCGCTCACACAGCCCTGCTGGCAAGA